>DAOTYL010000345.1:0-2606 GCA_034434955.1 Anaerolineae bacterium
AACGTGTACCTGAACGGTGCCATCCTCGGCATGACCAGAGCCGAGATTGACCGCAAGTTTGACGAGATCGTCGATTTTGCCGAGGTAGGCCCCTTTATAGATACACCCGTCAAGCACTACTCCAGCGGGATGCAGGTACGGTTGGCTTTCGCTGTAGCTGCCCACCTTGAGCCGGAAATCCTGTTGGTGGACGAAGTGCTCTCGGTGGGCGACGCCGCCTTTCAGCGCAAATCGCTGGGCAAGATGCGTGGTGTACTCGGCGAGGGACGCACTGTACTGCTCGTGAGCCATAACATGGTCTCGGTGGAGCAACTATGCGACGAGGTGATCCTGCTGGAACAGGGGCGCATCACGCAGATGGGTAACCCCGCGCAAGTGATCCGCCACTACCTGCGCCGCCACAGCGAATTCAAGATGACCTCGGTAGACTTGCGCAACCATCCCTCGCGACGCCCCGGCAGTAAGCCCATTTTCCAGCAGATACGCTTCTTGGACGCCGAGGGGATAGAGACCAGGACTTTTCCGGTGGGCGATGCGCTCGCTATGGAGCTGACGCTGGACACCGGCGGGGAGAAGATCACCAATACTGTGCTCACCATCTCCATTGCCGACGATCGTGACCAGACGATCTGCAAGTTCAAGACAGGCAAACAGATCGACGACGTGCTGAACTTATCAGGTAGGACGACCATCATGTTGACGTGGCCGGATTGTCCCCTCGCACCGGGAGAGTATACTGTTGACCTCAGCCTGCACAGGAATCGAGAGAGCGTCGACCAGATCGAGCAAGCTGCTGTCTTTGAAATGGTGCCCGGAAACATCTACGGCACGGGCAGGACTATCCGCGAGCGCGTGGTCATCTGGCCAAGAGCGGAGTGGCGCATTGAGCCCCACTCTATAGAAGATCGGGTTACATACCGGTAAAGGCGGGGCATATGCCTAAACAGAAGGCGCTTTTCTTCCTGCGCCATTACAACGATATTGACCACATTACGCCCGTGATTTACAAGTGGGTACACCTCACCAACATACCGGCGCGGGTGCTGATTCGCACCGACCCCGCCTACCTTCAGGATTACCGCATTCGTTTTCTATCGCAGCAGCCCAATGTGAGCGTCAGCTGGATCGGGGAGTACCTCACAGAGCAAGAGGTGCGCACGCTGAACCTTGCCCCCACACTCACAGCGCAGGAGCGCCGTAATCCGCTGCGGCTAGCCATTCGTGCTTGGGAACGCCTCACTGCATTCCGGCATACTTCCCTAGAGGATGCTTACAGCACTTATCTAGGCGAACGCATCTTAAGCCGTGAATTTGCCGAGGGCGAGGCTGGCATAGTGGTCTTTGACTGGGTATCGCTCGGTGAGGTGCAGCTTAAGTTTGCGCAAGCCTTGATTGATGCAGCGCATCGGCGCGGCTTTGTGACCATTTCCCTGCCGCACGGCGACAGCCCCTATGCCAACCGTATGTTCAAGGTCGAGGACCTCAACTACGACAGCTGGGAACACTACGGCAACAACCCGTTTGACCATGTAGTGGTGCCCAACCCACTGACGGCGACGCGCTACTTGCCCTGCCGCTCCGCCGAGCGCGTGCATGTGCTCGGCTCACCGCGCTACAACCGCGAGTGGTTGGACACCCTCGATCCCCTCATCCCCGACTTCACGACGCCAAAAGGCGAGGGGAAGCTCAAAGTAGTGCTGTTCCTGCGCAACCCGCGCTTCACCATCTACTGGGAAGAGCTGGTACGTGCCATGAAGCTCATCACGCAGTTTCCGCAGGTGCATCTGGTGGTCAAGCATCATACGCGGGGCGATGCTGCCAAAACCGACCTGGCGCTGGAGAGCATCAACTTTGATCCACATCGTACACCCAACCTAGAAGTGGTATACGACGACGTGCATTCCCCCTCTCTGATACGCTGGGCTGATGTGGTGTTGGACCTCGGCACCAGTGTGGTCAACGAGGCTATTGTGCGCGGCAAGCCTGTGCTGGCATTGGAATATCTGCACGCCAACATCAGCACAACGGCCCATTACCTGCCCGGGACAGCCATGCATTGCCGCGACCACCTCTATGATGCCATCGCCGCCCTGATTAAGGACCCCACCACCCGTCTCTATACCGAGGAAGAGCGCCAGCACTTCATCCACGAGATGGTTGAGTACCCCGACGAGCACGTACTGGAGCGGTACGCGCATTTCTTGCAAGGCTGCATATCAGAGAAAGTGCCGCAATATGCAACGGCTTAAACCCATTGTCCGCCGTCTGCTCCCCTTGCGCAGGCGGCCTTACCTCAAAGGGTTTGACAGCAAAGTAGCCGAGGTTGAGCAGCTCTACCGTGTGCGCCTCAAATACCTTATGCCCGTTGATCAGCCACTGGTGCTGATCTCGCAGGTACAGCGGTCAGGGGGGACGTTGGTCAGTCAGCTCTTTGATGGGCATCCTCAGGTGCATGCCCACCCCCATGAGCTGTACATCGGTTATCCTCGTAAGTGGGATTGGCCCGATCTAGACCTAAACGCCAGCCCGGAAACGTGGTTCGCCCTGCTGTTCGAGAAGCCCATCACCGGCTTCTTCCACAATGGATACGAGAAGCATCCGGCCAG
>DAOTYL010000346.1:0-2259 GCA_034434955.1 Anaerolineae bacterium
AGATGCAGGTTGAGGTCTATCAAGTCGAGGAGTTCTCCGAAAGCAAGCTGGCGGCGGATGAGTGACCGCCGCCAGCCGAAAACCGCTTTAAGGGCCACAGGCGTGCCGGATTACTCGCTAGCGGGGAAGATGACGAAGACCTGTTTGCTTTGCTCGTCATAGAGCAGGCGCTCGCCACCCAGCGCCAGAATGGTGTGCATCCCCGGCCGAGGAACAAACTCCCCCTCCTTGTTGAGGAAGCCGCCGGGGTCATAGCGGTAATCCGTCACAAACTTGAACTCGCCAGCAGTGGCGTAGCCGATGGCACGGCGCTGTCGGTTGCTCAGCCCTTCGCGCCAAACCTTGCCAAAACCGCGTATAGGCTGGATGAGATCGGGATCGTCCGGTTCCATATCGGGGTCGGATTCTGGCTCGGTGTTCTCGTCCCACTCATCTACAAAGATCAACCAGTCGCCCACGCGGCCCGTTTCATCCAGAATGGCTACCCAGATTTCACCGGAGCCGGGGGCAAATGTATGCTGTGTTTTGCAGCGCTCCTCGGTGCTGCCACCTACCCAGAACATGTAGCCGTGCTCAAAGGTCTGCTCCACGACTTCCGCACGGCACATAAAAGGCGCATCCAGCGGCACGATAACCGACTGCGGGATAGGGGTCTCTGTCACCGGCGGTGTGTTGGTGACAACCACATACAACGGCGTGGGTGTGGCCTCACCACTTGACGGGACACCGCAGGCCACAAGCAAGAGGGTCAGTGCCGCCAGCCCAAAGGGCACAACCCAACGTGTAAGAAACTGCATTATTCCTCTCTCCCTTCTCTATACGGCGCCTCAAACGGCCCACATTGTAACATCAGGGCGTGCCCCCTGCTAGCCGCCGCCGTTGCCAACAGGTTCTCGTCAGTCAAGCGACAGTGGGCCGGCAGCGCCGATCACAGCATGAGGCAGTTTGCGCGGCTTATGCGTCATCGCTAAACTTGTGGCTTGCTCACAAGAGCAACCGCTGCACTGCGGGAGCAACTGCTGTGATCGGATCGCTGGCCGGCAAAAGGGTGCTCGTCACAGGTGCGACGGGGTTCATCGGGGAGCATGTGGCGCAGCGATTGCATGCTGTCGGCGCCCATGTGTTGGCGCTGGAACGCACCCCCGGCAAGGGCGAGCGGCTGGCACAGCTCGGCATCGAGGTGGTGGCAGGGGACATCACCGACCGGGCACGCATGGAGGCCATCCTCTCCCAGAACGTGCAGGTAGTCATGCATCTTGCCGCATGGCTGGGTAGCCGCAACTGGCGATTGGCCGAGCCGGTCAATGTGCTGGCCACGCGCCATCTGGCGCAGATCAGCGCAGCAGTGAACGTGGAGCGCTTTGTGTTTGTCAGTAGCATTGCCGTCTACGGGGCGATCGGCAACGCAACGGTGGACGAGGACACACTGCTGCGTCCCCATGGCGACCCCTACGGAGACAGCAAAATCCGCGCCGAGGCTGCCCTGCGCGAGGTCGCCGAGCAGACAGGCCTGCCCTATGTCATCGTCCGCCCCGGCATGGTCTATGGTCCGGGATCGCGCACCTGGACGCTGCGCGTGGCGCAGTGGGCCAAGGCAGGGCGCATCCCCATCATCGGCGGCGGGCGTGGAAGCGCTTTCCCCATCTACATTGACGATCTGGTGGACCTGCTGCTGCTCTGCGCGGTGCATCCCCGTGCCGTGGGGGAAATCTTCAACGCGGTGAGCGATGGCCCTATCACGCTGGCCGAGTACCTCGGCGGCTATATGCGCATGATCCCCACCACGAGGGCCATCCGTGTGCCTTGCTGGGTAGCCCGCTTCATAGCAGCCCTCGCCGATCCCTTCGTGCGGCGCTACCGGCTGACCACCGTCATCGGCCAGATGTGCGGGCGTGGGCAGATCAGCAATCGCAAAGCCAAAGACCTGCTGGGATGGTCACCGCGTGTGCCGCTCGCGGAGGGCTTGCGCCGCAGTGAGGCATGGCTGCGGGCCGAAGGCATCCTTTAGATGCTGTCGTGGATCGCATGGGTGCTGATCGGGTTGGGTGCGGTGAGCCTCACCGCGCTAGCTTACTGGCATCTTATCCTCGCCGAAGGGGCTTATTTAGGCCAGCGCGTCGTGACGTGGCTGTATGACCTCACCGCGCACCGCTACGATGCCATCAAGCAGTACGATCCGATCTTTGAGGCGCTCTTTCTTGGCCAGCCACTCGCGGAGTATCTCGCTCCCCTTCCCCGGCCGCTTGTGTTGGATATAGG
>DAOTYL010000347.1:0-7397 GCA_034434955.1 Anaerolineae bacterium
CCCTTCCAGCACGCTGTCGAGCCGCTTATCCCCCCTGACCTGCAACAGCCCCCTATGAGCCTGCCCTGGGACCCTGCTGAGACCTGGTACTTCACCGGCGGGCCACACGGTGGCTGGGGATCGAGCAGCGCCTGGGCTGCGTTGGACTTCGTCACCGGAGACGAACCGGACCTAGGCTGCGAGGTTTCCGACAAGTGGGCACGCGCCGTTGCCGATGGCATCATCGCCCGCAGCGTGTACGGCATGGTCATCCTCGATCTGGATGGGGACAGTTTTGAAGGAACCGGCTGGACGGTGGTCTATCTACACATTTCCAGCGAAGATCGCCCTGTGGTGGAAGGCCAGCGCGTGCGGCAGGGCGATCCCATCGGCCATCCTTCCTGCGAGGGCGGCGTGAGTTTCGCTACCCATCTGCACATCGCCCGGCGCTATAACGGCGAGTGGATGGCCGCCGACTGCACCGGTTGCCTGACGGACTTCCCGCCACCGCCGTTCAACCTCGATGGCTGGCTGGCCTCCTCGTGGGGCACAGAGTACGACGGCGCATTGATCAAGGGCGAGGATTACCGCGAAGCCTGCACCTGCCGCGAACCACTCAACACGTTTGCACCCTCGGAATAGGGCAGCCTCTCCCCTCACGGGATAGGATGCAGGTGGGGAACAAGGTCGGCTGCCGTGTTCACGGTTTGCGCTACGTCAAACAGTAGATAGCGCCCCGCGCTTGGAGGGCGGGCGTGCGCCCAGCTCGCCAGGCGGAGCTGCTTTTCGGCAACGAGGGCATATCCCCCCTCCACAATGATATGGCCGCTCACCAACACCCGCTGCGGCCTCTCCGGCGCCGAGTAAACCTCGAGGAAACGCTCCAGCACCCTGTTATATAGGTATTCACCCATCATCTCCTCGCAGCGAGTGAAGAAGAAATCCCACAGCAGCTGCCATTCCGGCTGCAGGGTGCTCACCACCACGCCGCGCAGCAGGTCAAGGTAGCGCGAGTCGTTGGGGCCGCTAACGGCAAGGTATTCCCATGCCATCTGGTCGTAGTCCATGCCGGTTTTTGACCTATAAACCGCTGCCAGCTCAGATGCTTCAGCCTGCGCCAGCAGATGTTCCGCCCTGCTCAACAATGCCTCATGGGAAAAGTCCAGTAGGCGCTGCGCCGCTTCCGGTTGAGCAGTGGTAGGGGCCGCCCCAGCGTGGGTCAGCAGGACACCACCCGAAGTGCGCACCATAAAGGGGAGCGCCCGTAGAAAAGCCATCACCTGCGGGCGGTGCTCGCCCAGTGCATGCTCAAAGCGCGGCGTAAAGACCATTCCCCCTTTGGAAAGCGGCATACTGTAGATGTGCGAGAGTTCATGGTTACCCGGCAGCATGATCACCCGAGGACCGAGTTCCTCACGCAGGCGCATGATGTCCAACAGGATGTCCAGTGAACGGTCTTCTTCGGGTGGGCCGTAATTGTGGATGACATCACCGAGGAAGATCAGCCAATCGGCGCTCCCCTGATTGTGTAGCGCGAGGAAATGATCACGGTAGCGGGCATACGGCTCCCACGCACCGTGAAGGTCGCTCACCACAAAGGCGATCCCTTGCTGAAGGTCAACGGCGCGATTCATGGCTTTCCTGTCCGGGATAGAAAAGCCCGCCAACCTTCCCGACTGGAGGGATGACGGGCCTGATGGCATCAGCGATAAGCGCTCCGTTCAGTCCTCATAGCCCAGCACGGCTACCACACTGCGCACAGCCTCGGCGGAGCGATCTAACATGGCCTTCTCTTCCTCATTGAGCGCCATCTCAATGATGCGTTCAATGCCCCTTGCCCCTAGCACAACCGGCACGCCGATAAACAGGTTGTGGTAGCCATATTCCCCCTGCAAATAGGCTGCGCAGGGGATGACGCGCTTCTGGTCCTTGATGATGGCCTCCACCATGCTCACCGTCGCCGCCGCCGGCGCATAGAAGCCGCTGTACCCCAGCAGGCTGACGATCTCACCGCCGCCGTTGCGCGTGCGTTCGATGATAGCATCCAGCTTCTCGCGGCTCATGAGCTCCAGCACAGGAATACCCGCCACCGACGTGTGACGCGGCAGTGGAACCATCTGATCGCCGTGCCCACCTAACACGATGCCGTGCACATCCTGCACCGAGACCCCCAGCTCCATGGCGATAAACGTTTTGTAGCGGGCCGTGTCCAGTGCACCTGCCTGCCCGATCACACGGTGAGGTGGAAAACCGCTCTCATGCAGAGCGACATGGCACATCGCATCCAGGGGGTTAGAGACAACAACCAGCACTGCATTGGGCGAATACTGCACGGCGGAGCGCACCACACCGGCCACGATCTCCTGATTGATCTTGACTAGCTCATCGCGGCTGGGATATTTGCCCGTCACCGGGTCTTTCTTGCGCGGCACACCGGCAGTGATCACCACAACGTCCGAATTGGCCGTCTCGGCATAGTCGTTTGTGCCCACCACCCGCACATCAAAGCCCTCCACAGGGGCCGCCTCGGCCAGATCGAGGGCTTTGCCTTGCGGCATGCCGGGCACAATATCCACCAAGACGACATCGGCCAGGTCCTTGGCCACGATCCAGTGGGCTGCTGTCGCACCGACGTTGCCCGCACCGATGATGGTGACTTTCTTGCGCATAACGCTCCTGCCTCCTCAATGCTGAAAAGACTATCCCTTGCCTGCCCGCCGCTGCTTGACCACGCGGCGGCCAGCCTCATCCTCTGCGCACTAGGTTTGATGCACAATAGGCCTGTTAGGATCGCCCAAGTAGTGCTTAATGCACACCCTCCCCCGACGTGTGCGCCGCAAAGGCTGCCCCCTCACTCTCTACCGCGATCTCCCCGCTGCCCTCCGGCCAACGGCGGGCGATCGGCCGGGGATAAGCAGGGGCGATCAGCGTCGCCAATAGGCCGATCCCCAAAGCAGCAAAGATGAAGCTCAAACCGACGATCTGAGCGAAGCGGCTCATCCCACCGGCGGGGAACAGGATGCCCAACAGAAGGAACAACGTACCCCCCGCCAGCAAGAATCCGAAGAGCGGATTCAGGCCGCCCTTGCCCGCCTCATGACGGCGCAAGGCGATCCACAGTGTAAAGCCTGCCGCCATCATCCCTAGCCCAAAGCTACGCAGCGCAGCGATCAAGGGGTGATCGGCGAAGAGGACACCTGCTGAGATGACGCTATAGGCCAGCGAAGTCGCCAGCGAGAAGAACCCTATGAAGAAGACTAACCCAAACTGCCGTGCCCAGGCAGCCATGGAACCTCCCAGCGGATAAGTGTGATCGGATCGGGGATGGCAGAACCCTCCACCACTTGAGGTCGTCCTTAAGCATTGTAGCGCGTGCACAGATCTGCTGCCAGAAACGGAGGGGTTGGCCCAACACCGCCCTGAGCGCCGACGACGCTTATCCTGCAGGCGGTAGATGAAATACGCGGCTCGTGCGCTCAGGTGCCGCATCCGCCGCGTATTTCATGGGGTGAGGATAGGGGAAACTCTGCTGAGAGAGTTTCTTGTAACCTACGCCGCAGCGTTCTGTCCTCTGCTAGAGAGGCCCCGCGCTGCAGACGCAAATATCATCTTTATCCTAGCACATTGCCGCCCAGATTTGCGTGAAGATTTGTGAAATCTTTGTGAACCTTCCGCAAGGGTGCTCATCGGATTGCCCGCCGGAGCGCTTCTATGTCAAACGCCGGCCACATGATATAATTGAGAATAGGAGGGCGGGGTAAGCAAGGGTAGGATGGCAGCGCCCAGGTGGTGCTGCATAATGTGTCCAATACCCCGCAAGGTAGAGCCATGTCCGGACACAGCAAATGGTCAACCATTAAGCGCAAGAAGTCGGCCAATGACGCCAAGCGGGGTAAGCTCTTCACCAAGCTGGCGCGCGACATCACGATTGCGGCGCGGCAGGGCGGTGATCCGGATGCAAACTTCGCGCTGCGTCTGGCCATTGACCGCGCCCGAGCCGCCAACATGCCCAAGGAAAACATCGAACGGGCCATCAAGCGCGGCACCGGCGAATTGAAGGACACCGAGGAGATCATCGAGGTGCTCTATGAGGCCTATGCGCCTCACGGCGTAGCACTGCTGGTGGAGGCCGCAACGGATAATCGCAACCGCACCACAGCAGCCCTCAAGCATGTACTCAGCCGCGGGGGCGGCAGTATGGCCGAACCCGGCTCAGTGAGCTGGCAGTTTGAGCAGAAGGGTTACATCACCATCCCCGCCGATAAACATAACTACGATGACGTCTTCATGATCGCTGCTGATGCCGGTGCGGATGATGTGGTCGGCGACGCCGATCTCATCGAGGTCTATACGCCCCGCGAGAGTCTGCACGCCGTGCTGGAGGCGCTGCGCGGTGCGGGTATCACCGTTGAAGAGGCGCGGTTGGAGTGGGTGCCCAAAACGTCGCTTGATCTGGAGCCTGAAGCCGCCCTTAAGGTCATGAACCTGATCGAGGAGTTGGAAGATCAGGACGACACCCAGATGGTTTACTCCAACTTGAACGTGACCAGCGAACTCATGGCCTCCTTCGAAGCAGCGGGGTAAGAGCCGGTGGGCATGAGGATGTTAGGTGGGGTAGACGCGCTCACGTGTCTGCCCCTTTTGCTTCATATGGACTGAGCATGTTGGTCTTGGGGATTGATCCCGGCATCGCCATCACCGGCTATGGGCTGGTGCGCGAGCAGGCTGATGGGGGCATCGAGATGGTTGCCTACGGCGCTATCACTACCCCCGCTGGTGAGGCGCTCCCGGCGCGTTTGCAGCAGGTGTATCGCGGCGTGCGGCAGATTGTCGAGCAGTACCATCCGGCCAGTGCAGCTGTGGAGCGGCTGCTGTTCGGGCGCAACGTGACGACGGCGCTGGCTGTCGGGCAGGCACGGGGCGTAGCGATTCTGGCGCTGGCCGATTGCAACCTGCTGGTCGCAGAGTACACCCCTGCCGTGATCAAGCAGGCTGTTGCCGGCTATGGCAATGCCTCTAAGACACAGGTACAGGACATGGTGCGCCTGCTGCTGAACCTGGACCACATCCCACGCCCCGACGACGCTGCCGATGCGCTGGCAGTAGCCATCACCCACCTGCACTCGGTACGCTACCAACAGCTCTCCGAGGAAGGCTAAGAGCGATCCGGCTCACCCGTCGCCTTGCAGTGCCAACGTCCTCGCTGCTACAATCCACATGATGCCGGATCAGGGGAGGAGACCTGTCCTTATGTCAAATCAGCGCTTCAACTACGGCGGGCAAGCAGTCATTGAAGGTGTGATGATGCGCGGCAGCACCCATGTAGCCGTTGCCGTGCGCGATCCGCAGGGCAACATCGTGGTGCACGAGGAGCCGATCCGTTCCGCTCTGTACAACGGCATCTGGAGCCGCGTGCCCTTTGTGCGCGGCCTCGGTTTGCTGTGGGACTCGCTGGGATTGGGGATGCGGGCGCTTACCTATTCGGCAGACGTTGCCGTCGGCGAAGAGGCGGAGTTCAGCGGGCCTGTCGCCTGGGTTACGATCGCCGTCGGGTTGGCATTGGGCATAGGACTTTTCTTCCTCGCCCCCGCCGCCATTGTGGGTGGTCTGCAGGGGCTGGTGGGCATCTCGACACCGCTGGCCGGCAACCTGATCGAAGGCGCGCTCCGGCTGATCCTCGTTATCGGCTACATCTGGCTGATCGGCCACATGGCCGAAGTAAAGCGGCTGTTTGCCTATCACGGCGCAGAGCACAAGACGATCAACGCCTATGAGGACGGCGCACCGCTGACACCTGAATCGGTGGCCCGCTATCCGCTGGAACATCCCCGTTGCGGCACAGGTTTCCTGCTTGTGGTAGTGGTGATTTCTGTGCTGGTCTTCTCACTGCTGGGCCGCCCACCGATCCTCATCCGACTGGCTTCGCGTGTGGCGCTCGTGCCGCTCATCGCTGGCATCTCCTATGAGTACATCCGCCTGCTGGCACGCCATATCCGCAACCCGCTGGTGCGCGTGCTGGTATATCCGCAGCTTGCCCTACAACGGCTGACAACCCGCGAACCCACCCCGGACATGTTGGAGGTGAGCATCGCAGCGCTTCGGCGTGTGCTGGCCGCCGAGCGCCTGCCTGTCCCCGCCGCCGAACAACAGCCCGCCGTTGTGGAAGCGCCGTAACCTTCCCTCCACCGAGCATCCGCCATCTTACCTCATCACTGCGCCCTCCGGAGAGCGGCCACACTCTGCAACGGTTTACATCTTGGGACGCTCTGTATCCCATCATGCTACAATAAGAGAAGAGCCAAGGTGCAGACGCACCGACGCAAAGTAGGGTTTTCAGGAGGCGCCGATGTGAGTTAGGAGGTCGGTACAATGAATACCTACCGGAGGCACTTTGCACTCGTGTTCTTCACCGGCGCTATAGCGCTCGTCAGTGCGGTTGCCTACAGCTCCATCGTCACCGGCGTGCTGTTCTTCCCCCATCCCTTCCTCATCGCGCTGGGTGCCTTTGGCCTCGGCACAATGGCAGCAGGCTTCACCCTCTGGATCAGCCTATGCCGTCAGCTCGGCGGTGAACCGTCCCTCAATACGCTGTTTGACTTTCTCATCGCCAGCGGCTTGATCCTACTCCTTGTGAACCTTTTTGCGGCTGGGCGCCCCTATTCGCCTATTCTCATGTGGGCCGGCCTGGGGCTGACAGGCAGCGCACTGATCATCGGCCTGCTGGCCATGGTGATCGCCCCGGTTTATCCTTGCGCCATCGCCACGCGCTGGCCGGAAGGCGGCGAGAAGCACCCCAACCCTTACGTGCCAGCCCTGGAACTGCGTCGCCCGGGTGGATATGCGGTCGCACCTCAAGACCTCACGGTGATCGCGGGAATCGACCTGCGTATTCAGGAAATCCTCAATCAGGTGGGGATCATCAACTACAAGGACCTCATTTACCGCAGCCCTAAGGAACTGCGGGAGCTGCTGGAAGAGTACCACACCTCGGCCCCCATCGACCCCGCAACATGGCCTGAACAGGCTCGGCTGGCCGAACAAGGCGACTGGGAGGCGCTGGAGGCGTTGAAAAAGCAGCTGGTGGCCGGGCAGGCACATGCCTGAAAGGATTCTCCCACAGGTCACCTTTCTTCCCGACCGCTGAGGGGGTGGAGTATCTCTCTTCGCTCACCGCGCATGTGGCGGTCGCAAACCCACCTCTTCTTGGCATGGTGTCGCATTGATGATACACTACGCCGCCAAACTAACCCCTTTGGCCTACGAGGGGACATGGAGGGAGCGATGGAGATTCTACAGTCACATCCCGATCTGGAAGCGCTGGGGCTGAGCAACCTGAATCAGGTTTACTGGCAGCTTCACACGCCCCAGCTCTACGAGCAGGCCGTCCGGCGTCAGGAGGGATTCATCGCCCACCTCGG
>DAOTYL010000348.1:0-5322 GCA_034434955.1 Anaerolineae bacterium
ACCGGTTGCTAAGGCGCCGTGATCGCGCCAGATGACGCCGCAAAGGATATGCAGGGCAGTGTGAGTGCGCATCAACTGGTAGCGGCGCTCCCAGTCCAGATGACCAACCACTTGCTGGCCAACAGCAGGCAGGGCACCTCCCTCAAGGATATGCACCACTTCGCCGCCGATCTTACGTGCCTCTCTGACCGTGTAGACCACGTCCCCCGCTGTCAGTGTGCCCCGATCGGGCGGTTGTCCTCCACCGCCGGGGTAGAAGGCGGTGCGGTCAAGGATCACAGCATGGCTGTCGGCATCCTGGCCGATCACAGTCGCCTCGAAGTGCCGGATGTAGCTGTCGGTCTGGTAGAGCAGTTCGGTCACCTCTCGTTCCCTGCTTGATCCTGCAAATGCAACCCTATGATGAAGAAACGCCCTCGATCCCTAAGGGACGAGAGCGCTACCTCCCGCGGTACCACCCCGGTTCCGGGCAAAATAGGTGAAAGCGCTTAGCCCGGCACTCTTACAGCCACGCCATGATGGCTGCGCCTTAGATAACGGGTGGCGAACCCGACACAGCTTACTAGGCACTCACGACTGTGTTCGTGGGCCGTTCTGCCTGTGGCTCCGGAGGGATTTTCAGCGGGGCCTTGACCATGCCTGGCTCACACCGTCCCAAGCTCGCTGAATGCGGGTTCCCGCTTACTCGTCTCCATCACAGCCGCTGACGGTGCTCTTCCATTTGGACGTCATCATACCATTGCTGCCGTGTTGCGTCAACAGTGCACAGTGAGCAGTGTCATAGCCCGCAAAGGCGGGGGACGTCTTCCATCCAGCCATAGTTTGCCAGGCAAGGAGAAACCTCACCTATCGCTTGCGAGGATAGAGCGGTAAACGGGGCATGAATATTGCAGGTGCGCTTGACAGGTAGTCGGCACATCCACAGGAGGCTTTACGCCCAACATGTTCAGCACACGGGCGACATGACACAGCGGCAGGCCCATCACGTTCGCAAAGCAGTGGGCAAAACCCTCTGCGGGGTGAAACTCACTGTTCTGGATGCCATACGCTCCTGCTTTGTCAAAGGGATCGCCGCTGGCGATATAAGCAGCGATCTCGGCCTCGCTATAGGAGCGCATGGGTACAGGGCTGCACACCACCTGTGTGATCATCTGCCCATTGGTAGTTTCCAGAAGTGTGACTGCCGTGTACACCTCATGAGTGTGACCCCGCAGGCGTCGCAGCATAGCAGCAGCGTCCTCTGCGTTGCGTGGCTTCTCCAACACATCAGTGCCATCTACCACGATGGTGTCGGCAGCCAGTATCAATGCCGATGACCCTACAGACAAAGCCGCCGCCAGAGCCTTTTCGCGGCTCAGGCGGCGGACATAATCTGCAGGCGTTTCGCCGGGTTGACGCTCTTCGTCCGTTCCAGCCGTCACGACCTCAAAGGGAAGCCCTATCAATGCAAGCAACTCGCGGCGACGCGACGACTGCGAGGCAAGAACCAAACGCATCAGTGGTGTCTAATGGCGATGAGGCCCGTGCACATGCCCGTGTGCCAGTTCCTCAGCGCTGGGTGCACGCAGCCCCGTGATGGTCACCTCAAACGTCAGGCGTTCTCCAGCCATCGGATGGTTGAAATCAAGGGTAATGGAATCCTCATCCATGTCCGTCAGCACTGCGTCGAAGGAGCGTCCCCTCTCATCCACAATGGTCAACACCATGCCGATTTCCGGCTTCAGTTCAGGGGGCAGCGCGGCGCGACTGACCTCTTCCACATCTTCCGGATCGTACTCACCATAGGCATCCTTCGGCTCTACCACTACCTTCTTGGTCTCACCCACTCGCATGCCCTCTAGCGCCCGCTCCAAGCCGGGGATGATGTTATCGTGGCCGTGCAGATACATCAGCGGTTCATCAGCGAGCGTCTCCTCAACCAGTTCACCATCGTCCAGCCACAGTTTATACTGCAGGCTCACGACGACATCCTTCCCCACCTTTTCTGGCTGCATCCTTTTGTACTCCTGTTTCATGAGTTTATATTGCTGCCCCACATCGTATATGGGATTTTCTCTGTGAGTATAACGCTGCTAGCCAACCTGCACCACAAGGCGCAATGCTCCGGTGCAAGCGTTGCCCGATGCAGATTGCCATGACCCTACCATAGGCCTATTGGCTTCAGCCGCCCGTTCAGAGGCCAACGGAGATGCCCAGTTCCTCCAGCCACTTCTGATACTCGATCAGCGGTAAGTCGGCGGGCCGCAGCGGAAGTTCCAGCTTCGTCCAGAAGGGCGGCAGCAGCCAAGGACGCTGGCTCTCCACAATTGGCTTGTCCTGCGCACGCACACGGTCCTCAAAGTCCTCGTATTGTGGGTCGTTTGCCGGGTTGCGGTCGTAGTTGCGTGCCACCCGCCAGAAGGTGGTGGTGCGGTTATAGCGGTTGGGCGAGGTAGCCAGCCAGATCACATAGCGACCGGAACGGCTGTCCTTCACCAGGCGGATGGTGTTGGGCATCCCCACGTAGTTGGTGTAGGTGATCACCTCGCCGTCGCTACCTGCACCGTTCCCCTCATCGCTCAGATCGGCGGTGCTCACATTGCGCGGCTGGACGACGGTGTAGCGGGCAATGAGGTATTGCCCTTCACGCCATACCTTGTGGTCGGGAGGGGCCACGTTGGAGCGCTCCCCCAGCAGGCCGGGGTGCACCCAGGGGAAGTGTGTGTCATCAAGCGCCCCCATGACGATACGCGGTGCGCTGGCCGCCCAGGGATCGTAGACGCGCAGAGGTCCGGCATGGAACGAATCATCGCCCAGCTCGGGGAATGCCGGAATGTCAAAGCGGGGCGTCTCCTCCAGGCATACCCAGACGAGACCATAGCGTTCCTCGGTGAGGAAGCGGGGCACTCTGGCTTCGCGTGGAATCTCGCGGCCGGGCGCGAGCTGTGGGATATACACACACTGGCCACTCTCGTCGTAGGCCCAGCCATGGTAGGGGCACATCAAGCACTGCACACCATCGTGCTCCACCACTTCACCCAGCGAGAGACGGGCCTGAAAATGACGGCACAAGTCTTGTAGGGCAACCGCCCGCCCGTCCAACCTGACGATGACCAGCTCCTCGCCCAATAGCTCCACGCCGACCGGCTTACCTTCCGGCAGGTCTTCCGAGCGGATCACCGGATGCCAGAAGGGCCGCATTCCGTTGTAATAGGCGTGGATGGCCTCCTCCGATGGCGCATTCAAAGTGCGTGTTGTGATAGGCATCATGGGTCTTCCCCCTCATCCCCTGATGCGCCGGCATGTCAGCGCCGGCAAGCATCACCGAACGAACGCAGTGTATAGTGCGATAGAAGAACAACCCAGATTTTACTATTCCCGTGGTTGAGGCGTCCAGCCACTTGCAACCAGCGCAGCCCACACTCTCTCCGGCGTCAGCGGGATGCCGTTCAGCCATACGCCAGTGGCATCGTGTACAGCGTCCAGAATAGCAGGCGCGGTGGGCAGGAAAGGCATCTCACCCACACCAGTCGCTCCCCAGGGACCGAGAGGCTGACCGAGTTCCAGCGTGAGCGGCTCAAAGTGCGGTGGGATGTCCATCACCGTGGGGATGAGGTAGGTACTTAGGTCGGGGGTCAACACCTGCCCCTCATGCATGATGAAGTTCTCGGTCGTCGCCCAGCCCAGCGCCTGGATAGCACCACCCTCAATCTGCCCTTTGACAACTTGCGGATTGATAGCCCGACCCACATCATGGGCGGCGATGAGACGAAGGACGCGCACCTCTCCAGTATCGGTATCTACTTCCACTTCGGCAGCATGAGCGGCGTAGGCGAAAGCAAACGCCCCTTTGCCGTGGCCGGTCTCTGGATCGAGTGGGGTGGTAGCCGGGGCTTCATAGGTATAGGTGGCGATGGCGGGACGTTCCTCGTCCTGCCAGGCAGCACGGGCACGCTCTACAGCGCCGCGCAGGGCGTTGCCCGCCATGAAGGCCATACGCGAGGCGGAGACGCTCCCCGCCGAGTGCGCACGAGCGGTATCGGTAAAGATAAACTCCACCCGTTCGGGGGGCAGCGCCAACAGTTCCAGTGCCATCTGGACGATGGTAGTGTGCGTCCCTTGGCCGACCTCGGCGGCGGCCAGCCGCACAACGGCGCGCTCCACATGCACCTCACCGTGAAGCTCCACCGTAGCCGTAGCTTGCTCGGGGTAGCCCAGTGTATAACCTACGTTTTTCCACGCCGCGGCGATGCCGATCCCACGTCGCACCCCCGGCCGCACCTCGCGCTGGATGACAGGGCGACGCCACTCGCCATCTACCACCTGCCAGCCCGCACACCGAGCGGCAGCCTCAAGTACCTCGCGCACGCTGAGGCCGGGCGGCACCTCGGCCATGGTATGCGTCAGCGAGCCTTCGCGCAGCAGGTTGCGCATCCGTAATTCAACGGCATCTATGCCCAGCGCATCGGCCAAGCGCGCCAAGTGGGCCTCAGCGGCGAAGACTGCCTGCGGCACGCCAAAGCCACGGAAAGCACCGTTGGGCAGGTTGTTGGTATAGGCCACACGGGCATCTACCGAAACATGGGGCACCTCATAGGGGCCAGTGCTAAGGAGCACCGTCGAAGCAACAACGTAGGCGCTGGTGGAAGCATAGGCACCGGCATCGGCCAAAATGTCTATCTCCTGTGCCACAATGCGCCCGTCACGGGTAGCGCCCCAGCGGTGGCGGATGCGCATGGGATGCCGCTTGTGGTGCCCAATGGTCGTCTCCCGCCGCGTCCAGATGAGCTTCACCGGTCGCCCCGTCTTGAAAGCGGCGAGTGCGAGCAGGTTCTGCAAGTTGATATCTTCCCGCCCACCGAAGGCGCCGCCCACGTAAGTATAGATCACGCGCACGCGTTCCTCGGGCAAGCCTAGGCTATGGGCAATCTGACGGCGGTCGTCGTGCGCCCACTGCCCGGCAGACTTGACCACCACGCAGCCATCTTCATCCACCCAGGCCAATCCGGCATCGGGTTGGAGGTAAGCGTGCTCCTGCGAGCCGAGGGTGTACGTCTCCTCCACCATTACATCGGCCTGTGCGAAGCCCTCTGCCACATCTCCCTTGCGCACATGGAAAGAGGTCAGCAGGTTGCTACCCTTCTCCGCATGGACGAGGGCCGCACCCGGCGCCAGCGCCTCCTCAGGAGAGCTGATCACCGGCAAGTCTTCGTACTCCACCACAATTAGATCGCGCGCCTGCTCGGCGATGGCTTCGCTCTCGGCCACCACCAGCGCCACCCGATCGCCCACATGCCTCACCACATCGCCACACAGCACAGGCTGGTCATATTCGCTGATCCC
>DAOTYL010000349.1:0-5548 GCA_034434955.1 Anaerolineae bacterium
CCTCTCAAGACTCGGAGGGTTTGCTTCCCCGTTAAGGGGACAGAGGTTCAGCGCCCGGCAGCACTACAGAGCAGATCACGCTGTGCTGAACATGCGCCGGTTCGTAATACAGATCGGCCTGCACGACGTATTCACCTGATGCAGGTTGTTGATCGCGCAGATGGATGGTCAGGTTAAGGTGATGTTGCATGCTTTCGATGACACTCACTGATGCCACCATTAGCCCATCAACGCGCCTAGCTGTGATCTCCAGATTAGGGCGGTCCACAGGCGCAAAGGGAGTGAGCAAGAGCTGAACTCTAAGCCGCCTCCCGTCGGGGTAGGGTGTCACCGATAGCTCCCGTATGCGCACCTCATCGCGCGGTCGGGGGGCAAGTTCGGGATCGGTGATGAGATCCAAGTTCATGAGGGCGATTATAAGGCAGGCACCCGCAAAAGGCCAAAATCCATACCGTCTCTCACAGCGTTACTCGTCAAAGAGGTAGGTTGATTCGGCATAATAGCGCACCTGACGCTGGAGGAACTTCTCTTGCAGCCAGATGGAGAGCTCCTTATTCTTGGCCTCGAGGTCGGTTAAAGCGGCCAGCCGTTCAAGAGGATAATTAACGCGCAACGCCCGTCCCTGAATTACGTGGCGTGTGAGGCCCGGCGGTACGCGTAGACCGGAGCGAGCGAGGTCTAGTATCTCAACCGGCTCATAGCGCGGGAAGACGATAGCTGCTGTGAGGTCGGGGTATAGGTCCATCAGGTGATCAAGATGATCTGTATTCAGGCGGCTAAGTTGACCGATCCCCGTGTAGCTTTCGACAATGGCACGCAGCAGGCGAGTGCGTTGGTGCAGGTCGTGACCGCCAGCCAACGTGTAGACCTGACCGCTGGCCAGTTGGCAGTAAGCCAAGATGGCACGGCGGGCAAGCGCAGCTCGCGCGTGGAAAACGTCGCTTTCAGCGATCTCTATCCCGTTGAGTCGCTCAAAACGCTGACGTAGCTCCTCAGTAGCTATGCCGGAAAGGCCATGATGCCATGTGCGCAGCTCTACGCGAGGCGGCTCGTAAGGCACGACTTGCACGAGCACATGGCCGATGCCTAGCACATCCAATGCCACAATGCGATTGGCCCCGTCCAGAACAACAAAGCGATTATCTCCCAGGCCTAACGGCGTGACAATCGGTGGATTGCGCAGCACGCCGTCCTCGCGCATGCGCCGCACCAACGGGCCAGCGCGCTGCTCATCGTGCAATTCATGGGGGAGCAGCCATCCGATGGGAACGATGCGCAGGTCAGGCGGTGGGACTTCTGGCGGGGTCAGTCGATCAGAGTCCATCCCTGTGGCTCCTGTTGTACACCTGGGTCAGTCGGCGGGCCTCTTCGACCATCTCTTGACGCAGTTCCTCCGGCCTGATCACTTCCACCTCGGCGCCCCAACTCCTGATCCAAGGGCGCATCTCGCGGGGATCGGCAACGCGCACAACCATGCGGATGGCGCCGTCGGATAGCTCCTCTAACTTTTGGGAAGGATGCCAGATGCGCTCACGGATGAGGGCCGCGACGGCGGCAGAGAAACGCAGTTCGACCTCCGTTAGTGCATCGCCCGGCATGATACCCCACGCATCGGCGAGATAAGTGGCTGCATCAAACTGCGGCGGGATCGTGTAGGTATCCGGCAGGCGTTCGGCCTTTTCTAGGCGCTCCAATTTGAAGGTGCGGATATCCTGCGCCCAATCGTCAAAGCCAATCACATACAGCCCACCGCTGCTGGATGGTTCAACAAGGTAAGGAGATAAGGTACGCTCGTGGACGGCCCCGCTGCGTGGTGAGCGGTACCAGATACGGACTTTGTGGTTTTCGGCCCAGCATAGGGTGATGACCTCGAGGACGGCGACAAAAGAAGCGTTTACGGGCCGGTTCTGGATTGTTTCAGCCGTGCGGCTGATGTGCCCTGCCAGCGGATCGGGGAAGGCCGCAGCGATCTTGTTCAGCGCCGAGACAATATGAGGGTTATGTTCATCAGCGTGCCGCGCTAGCAGGCGTGCAGCAATATAGAGTGCTACTGCTTCACTGAAGCGCAACCGCACAGTTGCCAAGTACTGCTCACGGATGATGCCGTAACGTCCCTCATCCTGCCAGATAGGCACCCCTGCTTCGCTCAACAGATCGATGTCGCGGTAGATCGTGCGTCGGTTAACGCCGCAAGCCCTGGCGATCTCTGCCACACGCAGGCCATTCGCGCTGCGGAACAGCATGTTTTCGATCTCACGTAGACGCGCTGCGCGGCTCAATGAACGGCCCATTTTGCCCGCCCTCCTTAAGCGAACACGCCTGGCTTAAGGCGAAAAGGCCGCATGGAACTTTTCCATCTCGTCGTACCAGTAGCGGGCGGAAAAAGGTGGGTCGCCGGGCTTCATCGAGAGCACACGGGGCAAGAGGAGAGGTAGGTCCTCGACCATCGTGGCAGGATCGAGGCTGCGCCAGTCGACCCATTGTGGCCGCCCTTCACGGGAGGAGCGTACCTCGCGTGTGTGGCTGACGGCGGTGAAGACAAACAACATAATCCCTAACTGCGGCGCTCCAACGTCAATGTTGATCGTGCCGCACAACCGGAGATCGCTGATGGCGGTGAGGCCTACTTCCTCGGCGATCTCGCGCTTGGCTGCATCGTACACGGTTTCCCCACGCTCGACGTGACCGCCTATCCCGTTGTAGAGGTTGGGCCAGATGCGCTTGCCTGGTGCCCCTTTCAGCAACAATACGTCATCGCCATGCGTAATGAAGATCAGCGTGCGGGGAATCACGTGGTAGCGATACTGCGAATGGTTGGCACCCTGGTCTTTTGCACCCATATTCATCCGCTTGCGGTAAAGCTCTCCGCAGATTATATTGGCTGCAAGTGTCCCCGACAATCGCTTTCGCGAGGCAGCCCACGTAGACTATAATGCTGGCAGGTCCCACGTTGCTGTGAAGGGAGAGTTATGCTGACCCGCCTACGTAACGCGCTATTTGCTCTCGCCGTTGCATGTGCTGTCGCACTACTGGCTACACCGGTGGCCAGTGCGCAGAACAAAACGTTGCGCTGGCATCGCTGGGATGCCGATATTCAGATCAACTCGGATGGCACCTTCCGTGTTCAGGAAGTCTTCGAGATTGAGTTCATCGGTGGCGACTTTACCTTTGGATACCGTAACATCCCTGCCGATCAGGTTGAGCGAATAGAAGGCTTCGTGGTGCGCGAAGGGAATGTGGTATACACCGAATCGTACAGCGAACAGCCCAACACCTTCTATTGGACGTACAGCGAGGGTGAGTACGTCGTCACCTGGTTCTATCCGCCCACGCGCGATGCCACGCGGGTCTTCACCCTAGAGTATACGGTCGTGGGGGGGTTGATTATCAACCCCGAAGTCGGTGATCGCTTCTTCTGGAAGGCCGTTGGTCCCGATCACGCTTTCCCCATCGAATCCTCAACCGTGACGGTGCATATGCCGCCGGGCGCTACGGTTGACACTTCTATCGAACCGGCTCACTTCGGCGCCGACGCAACATACACTATCGCGGATGACCTGCGCTCGGTGACTTTTCAAGCCTACAACATCCCGGCCAATCAGGAGCTAGAAGTGGGGGTGCGCTTTCCTGCCGGATATGTGCCCAGTGTCAAGCCATCCTGGCAGGAAGCCTATGAACGCGAACAGGCATGGAATGAGACAGGCCGTCCCGTTTTCAACTTGATCTTCGGTGGAGTGGGGGTTCTGCTGCTGATTGGTGGGCCGTTAGGCGTCTACCTGCTATGGCTGGCCAGAGGGCGCGATCCAAAGGTCGGGCCGGTACCAGCCTATCTTAGTGAACCTCCTTCCGACCTACCGCCTGCTGTGGTCGGGACGCTGCTGGATGAACGTGTAGACCTGCAAGATATCCTCTCAACGTTGGTGGACTTGGCCCGGCGTGGGGCGATCGACATGCGGGAGGAGGAGAGTAAGGTCTTCGGCATTGTTGCCTCCAAGCGGTTTGTCTTCCACCGACGGGAAGATTTCGATCAGCCACTGCGCCCTTATGAGCAGTTGCTCATCAAAGAGATGTTCGGTCAGCGCGATGAAGTGGAGTTGGACGATCTGCGCAACAAGTTTTACGCGGTCATTCCGAGGCTGCAACGCGAACTATACAAGGAAGCCGTTAAGGAGGGTCTTTTCCCCGCCAGTCCTCAGTCGGTGCGCGGGCGCTGGTTAGCGCTGGGCATCGCCGGGCTGGTGTTAAGCGTCGGTGCGGGCTTCTGTGCCTTGGCGGGGCTATCCGATCGGATCAACGCTGTCTTCTGCCCCTTTGTCTCGCTGGGGATCACCTCTGTGGTATTGATGGTGACCAGTGGCGCAATGCCCACCAAAACCCGTAAAGGTGCGGAGGAGGCTGCCAAGTGGGGAGCATTCAAAACTTACCTGCGGGAGGCCGAGCGCTTTGTCGATCTGCGCGAGATCACGGATCAGTTTGATCGCTACCTGCCCTATGCGATCGCTTTTGGGCTGGAGCGGACATGGGTCAACAAGTTCTCACGCATTGAGACGACACCCATCCCTTCGTGGTATTTCCCCGTTGGCGTGCCCTATCACGGCCATCGGATGCGCCGCACGCTGGGCGCAGGAGGCTCAGCAGCTTCCGGCGGCCCGCCCGATCTACGAGGCGAAGCGGTGCAGCCTGCACCATCGCTGGATAGCGTGGCGGAAGGTATGTTCGGTGGGCTAAGCACAATGGCTGACGGCCTGTTTTCCATGCTCAACACCACTGCACGTGTCTTCACCAGTGTGCCTTCCAGCTCCGGCAGTGGGGGGTTCAGCGGCGGAGGTTTCAGCGGTGGCGGCTTCAGTGGAGGAGGTGGTGGCGGGGGTGGCGGCGCTGGCTTCGGATAAGGCAGCTTTTATCGGCTCTTCTTAACACTGTGGAGAGTTCCTCATGACCCGTTTGGTAGGCATCCTTCTATTGGTGGGGGCAGTGGCAGCATGCCTTATCGGCGCAGCTTTACTCAGCAGTGGGCTGGCCCAAGGAAGCCTGCAACCCAGCGGTGCTATCCTGGGATTCGGCCTGCTCTTTGCTCTGATCGTTGGGCCATTGGCCGCCGGTGGCGTACTGATCATCGCCCGTAGCCGTAGTGAGCAAGCGGAACAGGCTGCTGCGGAGAGGCAGCGCAAAATCCTCGATATGGTCAAAACGCGTGGGCAGGTCAACGTCTCAGACCTCGCGATCGAGCTGCAGGCAGACGTGCCCACCGTCCAAGACTTGATCTATCGGCTGGTTGGAATGGGGGTGTTTAGCGGCTACGTTAACTGGAATGACGGTGTGCTCTACTCGGCGGAGGCCTCCACCTTGCGCGGACTGGAGCAATGTCGGAATTGTGGGGGCAAACTCTCGCTGGCGGGCAAGGGCGTAGTCAAGTGCCCGTACTGCGGAACGGAGTATTTCCTGTCTTGAACAACAGAAAGGAGCGTATGGATGGCAGACTTTTTCCGGAGGATTACAGAAGAGCAGGGCACGCTTGAAGACCTTGCCCGTAAGATACCCGGCTTCA
>DAOTYL010000350.1:0-6983 GCA_034434955.1 Anaerolineae bacterium
GGGATCCAAGCCCCCCACATCCCCACCCATGTCAGCCAGAGAGCCAGCAGGGCGATACGATCCAGCCGCAGAGGATCAGTCCTAGCGCCCTGACTCTTCCTTGAGCCGTTCAAACGCACGGCTGATCTCTTTATCCTCCTCTTGTTGTCTGGCAAAGAAGTTCTCGATGAAGGCGCTACGCCGCATACGCAGCGCCATAGGCATCACCACGCGCAAATCATCCACCGTCGCCAGCTCACGGCCATCGGCGGCGGCATAGGCCCGCGCTGCCTCAAACATGGTAAATTCTGCACGATGGGAATGGATATTCAGCATTCGAACAAGGCGCAGGCCCACGTCACGCGCCTCGGGTGACAGCCCCACGCGGGGAAGCCGCTCGCGCGCCGCCAAAATATCCTCTCGCGCTGCCTGTGTCTCCTCTTCGTAGAGCCGGATAAACGCACGCGGGTTTGCGCGGAAATCCCGCATGCGCTCGTAGACACGCATGCGCTCATCAGGATCGCTGAGGCCGCCGACCAGCACACGCAGACCGAAGCGATCCAAAATCTGGGGGCGCAGGTGGCCCTCCTCTGGATTCATAGAACCGATGAGCACAAAACGCGCCCGATAGGTAGCACGCATAGGGCCGCGCCGCACTGTGTACTGCCCTTGGGCGGCAGCGTCCAGAATGGCGTCCACAATCTCATCGGAGAGCAGGTTGACTTCGTCAATGTACAGCAGATTGCGGTCGGCGCGAGAGAGGATACCGCGCTCGAGGCGGACACGGCTCTGTTGCAGGGCAATGCGCTCGTTGATGCCGCCGATGACATCCTCCAGGCGGGCGTTGAGCGGCAGTTCAATTAGCTGGGCGGGTTCGAGCCGCGTGATGCGCTCCCCGGCCTCCAGTTTCGCGGCGCATTCATCGCAGACGCCGTCGCGACCATCGGCGGCGTAATCTTCCGGCATACAGCCGTAGATGCATGTGCTGCGCTCTACCGGCGGCAAAAGGTCGCTGAGGCCGCGTGCAGCAGTGGTTTTGCCGGTTCCGCGTGGGCCGATAAGCAGGACGCCGCTCACATTGGGGTTGATCACGGCGAGCAGCAGCGCTACACGCATCTCTACCTGACCCACCAGCGCCATAAAAGGGAAAGGGAGGTGCTCAGCAAGGCCTAAATCTTCGGCGGGCGCCTTCAGGATGCGCTTGGCCGAGCGACTTTCCAGAAGTCGCAGCAACATGGACGAGCGGCCCTCAGCGCCGCCATCCGGCGGTGGGGAAGAAAATGGCAACGGCGCACCACTCTCACTGTAATCTTCCAATTTCTCACCCCGCTCGTTTAGGCATTCAGGTCGCTTCCCCCATATCGGGGCGACGGTCGGAGAGTCGCTTAAAGATATCCGGGTCCCGCTCTGCCACGTCAACCACAGTATGGCTTAGTTCGGCAAAGAGGGGGGGCAGCGGGGGCAGAGTAGGCAGGTCGGGTTTGGCGGGCACCGCCGGTATGCGGGGATGCAAATCGTGGCGTAGCTCAGAGCGCCGGCGCAGAATACGGCCATCGCGGCTCAACGTCCCGATCCACTCGCCATCCGCTTTGTACACGTCTTCCCCTTCTACCCAGCCGATCCAGTGACCAGCCGGATCCCAGAGGTGGCCGTCAACAAGCGTGGCAATCCAGTCTCCACGTGTGTTCCAGATAAATCGTCCGGCAAACTTGGTGGACATGATTCCCTCCGCTTGCGCTACAATGCAGCGCATGACACCACGATTTTATCTTAAAGGCGAAATGCTGTTTGTACAAGACAGGACTGATGGCATAATCAGGATTGATAGCATAATCAGGCCAAGAATGGGTATCATACCGGCATGACCGCCCAAGAAGGGGAGCAAGCTATGCACATCTTCACCCGCGCTGAGTTCGAAGCCGCTGCCGCAACGGTGAGCAAGCGTACCAAGCATCAGCCACGCGTGGGCGTCGTGTTGGGATCGGGGTTGGGCGATCTAGCCGAGGCAGTTGAACAGGCCGACGTTATCCCCTACGATGACATCCCACACTGGCCGCGCTCAACTGTCGCAGGGCACAGTGGGAAGCTCCACATTGGCTATCTGGAAGGCCAAGCGGTAATGGTCATGCGTGGGCGTGCCCACTACTATGAGGGATATCCCATGTCGCAGGTGACGTTGCCCATCCGCGTGATGCAACTGATGGGTATTCGCATCGTCATCCTGACCAATGCAGCGGGCGGCCTGAACCGCAACTTTCGGGCAGGTGACTTGATGCTGATCACCGACCACATCAACCTGATCGGCATGGCAGGGCATAACCCGCTGCGCGGGCCGAATGACGAAACACTGGGCACACGCTTCCCCGATATGAGCCAGGTTTACGATCCCGAACTGCGTCGCCTTGCATTAGAAGTCGCACGCGAGGCCAACATCCCCCTGTGGGAAGGGGTTTACATCTGCTTGGCCGGTCCCTCCTTTGAGACGCCGGCGGACATCCGTTTCCTGCGGCTGATCGGGGCGGATGCGGTCGGCATGTCCACCGTTCCGGAGGCAACGGTAGCTCGGCACGGTAGTATGCGCGTGCTGGGCATCTCAGGGATCAGCAACGTTGCTATTGACACGCCGGATGCCGAGAGAGAGACCACCCATGAAGAGGTGCTTCAGGCCGGGCAAATCATCGTGCCCCGTCTGGAGAAGCTGCTGCGCGGTGTGCTCCAGCGGCTCCCTAGTATTGATTAGCCGCATCTCAACAGCCTGCTCCGCTCAACATCTATGAGCACACTGCTTTTGTTCATCGCACGGATCGCGATCGTCCTCTACATACTGGCCGGTGCCGGACTCTTCTTCGCCCTGCGCACGTTGCTGCAGGCGAGGCGGGCGAAGCGCTTGGCCGTCTTTGGGCTGGAGCGCGAGGCAGCACTCCAGATGCAGCATCGTGCACTCCGCTCCATCGCGACATTGGCGTTGTTGATCGGGGTGGTATATGTGATCAAGAACATTGTGGTCCCCAACCTGAGCGCAGCCGCACCCGATCAACAGCCGGAGCCCACCGTCATCGTCTTTGTCACCCAGCCGCCTACCCCCACCCCTGCACTGTTGCTCTTTCCTACCATCACGCCAACCGTTGGCCCGCCGCCCGCCGAGGTTGCTGAAGCGACCGCCCCACCGGAGACCCCCGTCAACGGCTGCGAGATTATCGGCTCAACCATCACCCTACCGCAGCCCGGCGATACAGTCAGCGGGCAGGTCACAGTGCAAGGAGAGGCCAACATCCTCAATTTTGCCCAATATAAGTTTGAGGTCCGGGGCCCCTCAACCGGCGGTGAGTGGGTAGTGGTAGGGACCTACAATGCACCAGTTGTCAGCGGTTTGCTGGGGGTGTGGGACAGCACCTCACTGATGCCGGGTAGCTACACCCTGCGGCTTGTGATCTTCCGGCAGGACGGCACCTACCTCCCCCCTTGCGAAGTGCCTATCACCATCGGCAGTCGGCCTGTGCCCACCCTCGCCCCGTAAGGGTCAGCGCCCTCTTCACTTTGTAATGCGGATAGCACCCAGATGGATGGAGAAATCGGGAATGGGCTGCCCTTCAGCGTCGGCGACAGGCAGCCGCACAACGTCATCCAGTGTATAGAGGCCGGTATATACCTCATATACCCCCGGAGCGAGGTCGGCGGGTAGCGGAACGTCCCAATGGGCACGCTCCCTCATCTTGGCGGGCCAGTCAGTGGTGGGGAAACTCTCACCGCCAAATGGTGCTTGATCGTAGCCAAACGCAAATGTGCCGACTTGATCGAAGAGATGCACGTACTGGTTTAGCTCCCGTTCTACCCTGCGCTCTGTCTCCCACCAGAAGTCCAGTGGCAATACTCCGCCCGAGGCAGCACTCTCCGGCAGGGCATAGCCAACCAGATGGATGCCCATCTCAAAGCGATAGTCCGATGCTATAGGTGGGGGGAGAGGTGCCCGATCGGACAGGACAACCACATCGGCTACTACAACGCTCCCGGGTCCTACTTCCTGCCGATCAGCACTGGCGAGGGCCACCGCGCGGCTCTCATGCCATACCCGCGCCACAAGCCAATACGCCTGCGGCGTGATGACCTCCTGAGGGATGTACAGATGGACTCGATTGCGCACGCTGAGGCCCGGTATCCATGCGCTGGACGGATACTGCCATTCGCCCAACTGAAAATCGGCCTGTGCAATAGCCTCCTCCCCGTAGCGGGGGATCAGCTGTACCGCCAGCCGATAATCCTCATCGAGCGGCTTGTTGGCGCGGAAATAGAGTGTAGCAGTGAGCTCATCGCCCGGCCTGAGGACATCTCCAGAGAGGAAGTAGCCAACGAGGGCAAGATCGCTGTCTAGGTACTCCACCTGTGCGGATCGGGCACGGAGAGCGCTCCCGATGGTCGGGGCGATCCATAGATACCCAACGAAGAAAATCAGCCATGCAGAGGTTGCAGCGGCAAATGCCCATCGCAGGCCACGTCGCGCTTCTGCCCCATGCGTAGATTCCGTGTAGCTGATCAGGCTCGCCAGCACGATGCTGACGCCGGCCATCTCCAGAAACTCCTCGCTGAAGCTCAGCTCATTCATGTAACGGCAGGGGACAGGGATGATGCCGTCACAGGAGAACCACAGCAGCCAGCGCATCTCTACACCGGCCACGACCAGTACATGATCGTTTGTCACGGCATCCAGTAGCACACCGCTGGTGCCCATCATGATCAAGCCGACGACCAGCGGGACAGACAGCTCAGTATGTCCGCGAAAGGCCAGCCAGTAAGCCAACAATGCCATCCGCACCACCGCTACACCGCCGATGGTGTAAGCGCCGCGCCAAAAGAGAATCTCCTCGTGCAGGGCAAAGAACTCGTCCAGCGCCAGCCAGGCGAAGAGGAGGGTGAACGCCCCCCAATATAGGCGTTGAGGTATCCGCGATGCAGATGCGCGCAAGGCGTTGAGCGCGGCGACCAGCGCCACAGCGGTGTACTGAGCCGAGGAGAACAACGCCCCGCCCGCGAACTCCAGGTCGAGGTTGAAGAACCAGGAGGCAAAGGTTTTCGCCTGCCCTCTAAAGGTTAGGTGCAACACGACCAGTAGGACCTCTACAGCGGCCATCGCCAATAGCACGCGGCGAGCAAGAGGCTTGAGGTGTCGGAAGATCAACACGGCGATAAGGGTGGCATCTACTAGCACAACGACGGCCAGCGTGACCCAGAGGGTGCTGCTACTCATGGCGTGACCCTTGCTTCTGTGAGAGGTAATAAAAAGCGATTGTACCACTAACCGCTGCGCTCGCGTTCGCGGCGGTAGTCTTCTGGTGTATCAATATCGCGCAGCACCGTATCGGTGTTGACAGGCAGGCTGTAAATCTCACTCTCATGCCTGCGCAGCAAGTCTCGCGGAGCGGCATCTGCGGGCAGTTCGAGGACAGCCTCCCAGAAAGCGCGGTCGATGATCAGAGGATGACCACGTTGACCGTTATAGATCGGGGCAACAATGCGTCCGCGCCCCTCCGCATAGGCTTGCAGAAGGTCACAAATGACCTCCTGCTGGACGAAGGGCTGATCGCCCAGCACAACCAGCGCGGCGTCGCTAGTCCTCCAAAGCGCAGCCAAGCCCACCTTGAGCGAAGAGAGTATCTCGCCCTGAGCATAAACGGGATTGTAGACGATCCGCACGGGCAGATCGGCCACTTCTCGGCGGATCTCTGCCTGCAGGCGGCCTGCTACAACTACAACCTCATACAATCCACAAGCAACCACTTGCTCGCATACCTGCCGGATGATCGTGGACCTCTTACCCCAGGAGAGCAGCAGCTTCGGCTTCCCCATGCGTGTGGATTCGCCGGCAGCAAGGATCACCGCTCCCACCCGTCGTCGCACCTCACGCACCGGATCATCATCCTGCACCACACCGATCAACACACGCTCGATGTGCAGATCGGTGAGCACACGGCGGGCAATCTCACGCGCCTGCGGCAGGACCTCCGGTGCAGCTTTGTTGAGCAGCGGCGCAACACGGGCCACAGGCGGCACGTTCTTGAGAGCAATACGCGGGTGCAGCAGTGCGGCGGCGACCAGAGCAGGTGTCACCGGTGCGCCACTTGGATGCCCCAGCAAGTCATGAATCTGTTCCGCGCCGTAGACATGCTCTTCGTCAAGCGGCTGCCCCAATACATCAAGCCCCACCACCGGTACGATGACCCCCGCGCTGGCAGGTATAGCCGGCTCGTGGGGCAGAGGAGCCTTCAGCGGTAGGCGACGGGAGCCATCCGCTTCCACCAGCAATACATCTAAAAACGGCTCATGCGCGATGTGCTCGTCCAGCCAGGCGGGCGTTACACCGCGCACTTTGCGGTTTTCCTCTAGCCGCGTATAGATGAAAACATGCCGATGTGCTTCCAGCAGGCCAGCCAGCGAGCGGGGCACACGCAGGCGGTCACCCAGCGCCATATGAGTTGGGGCAAGAGACAGTTCATCTTGCGCGATGCGCGTGGTAGTGGTGGTCAGCACACGTAGGCCCCGCTCGGCCAGCTCTGTCGCCAGCCGAAACATGGCGCTTGTCTTGCCGCCCGCACCCACAAAGGCCACTACCTCACCGGGGCGGATATCCAACGCATCAACGAGCTTCATCGTCCCTGCTGTATCCGCTTGCGCGTCTCAGGATGGGAAAGGACAGCCTCCAGTGCCGCACCGCCCACAGCCAGCGACTTTTCAGAGATGGTGAAGCAATAGGTCCGCTCGCCGCGTGGGTCTAGATCGCCGATCTTCATCCCTGCTTCTACATGCAGGCCGTCATACACCAGCCCGCGCAGCACACCGTCAAAGGGAGCAGTGACGATCTGCCCTCCTACCTCCGCGATGGGTTCGCCTGCTCGCAGCAGGTCGCCGATCTGAGCCAGCCCCCGCACTATCCCGCTAGTAGGCGCACGCAACACCCGCTCTGCCGTCTTATCTCCCACGCGGCCCGGGAGTTTGGTATCCGCCTCAGCTGC
>DAOTYL010000351.1:0-2482 GCA_034434955.1 Anaerolineae bacterium
ATTCTGCTGGCTCCATGGTCGGCGCGTAGCGGGTGGCGTCTTCCTCCGGCAGCGGCAGCGTAACGTCCTGCGGCGGCGGGGCAACGGGCGCCGGCACGGCCTCGCCGCGCAGCGCGGCGTGCAGGTCACGCGCCAGCTCCCCCGCTGTCTGGTAGCGCTCTGGGGGCGCCTTGGCCATCGCCCGCTCCAGCACTGCCTGCACGGCGGGGGGCAGGTCGGGGCGCAGGGTGCGGATGTCCGGCAGCGGTTTGCTGATGTGCGCTGCGATGAGGCCCATCGGGGTATCAGCCTCAAAGGGCAGGCGGCCGGTGAGCATCTGGAAGACCACCACCCCCAGCGCATACACGTCCACGAGGTGCGTGGGCGGGCCGGGGTCGGCCATCTCGGGGGCCATGTAGGCAGGCGTGCCCACGATGCCGCTGCCCGTCAGCTGCGCCGTCGTCTCCGCCACCTTGGCGATGCCGAAGTCGGCGAGGTAGGCGTTGCCCTCCTCGTCCAGCATGACGTTGCTGGGCTTGATGTCGCGGTGGATGATACCACGCCGATGGGCGTAGTCTAGCCCCTCGGCGACCTGAGCGATCAGGCGCGTGGCCAGGTCGGGCGGCATTCCTTTGGGATGCTTGTGGATGAGGTCGGCCAGCGTGCCACCGGTGAGGTAGCGCATGACGATGTAGGGCTGACCTCGGACCTCGCCGTAATCATACACTGGCAGGATGCGTGGGTGCTCGGTGCGGGCAATGGCGCGCACCTCGCGGCTGAAGCGTTCCAGAAAGGTGGAGTCCTGTAAAAAGTGGGCGGGCAGCATCTTGATGGCCACGTCGCGCCCGATGCTGGGCTGGTGGGCCTTGTAGACCACCGCCATCCCGCCCCGGCCGATCTCCTCAACGATGGTGTAGAGGCCGATCTGTTGTCCGACGAGGTCGCTCATAGGCACGCTCCCGAATCACAACAGTAGTGTAGAAAGGGGTAGGAGGCCTTGTTACGCTTCAGTATAGCATGGATTCGCCGCCTGCTGAAGCCCTCAGCTGCCCACCTCGCGCCGTTGCCAGGCCCACTGTATGGCCCAGATCGCCAGCGGGCGCATGTAGCCCAGCGAGCGGTGCTCCCCTTTGAACGTCCAGGCCTCCGGCGTCATGAACCAGTAGCCCAGGTCCTCGTAGGTCTGGGTGTAGACGCCCTTGGCGGTAGCGAAGGCTTCTTCCTCCAGCCCCACCTGAAGCATCGCTGCCGCCAGCGCGTAGGTGACGCCCGTCCACACCTCTTGCGATTGGATGTTGGTGGTATCCACGCGACCATCGGGGCGCATCCCGTTGACAGCACCCATCGTCCCGCCCGCAAACTGCCGAACGTTGAAATCGTAGACCTTCTTGAGAGCACGGCGGGCGTGGTCGTCGGGCACAACAGGCGGCAGGCCACAGGCGCGGGCGTACCAGTCCCCGGCTAGCTGATCGGCCATGATGCTGTTGGCGTGGTAACTAGTACTGGCGTCGTAGGCGTAGTACTCGCCCGTCCACAACAACTCCTCATAGGCCTGCTGGCCGCGCCGCAGCATGGCGCGGTAGGAGGCGGCTTCTTCGGCTCTGCCCAGTAGGTCGGCCAGTGCAGCGGCGGCACCCAGCGCGGCCAACCACAGGCCACCGCAGTAGGCGCTCGGCCCCTGCGCCGACCACGTGTCGTAGGTCTGATCGGGGAAGCCCTCGTTCTCGATCAGGCCGTCTTCGTCCAGGTCAAACTGCTTGAGGTAGTCAATCGCTTCGCGCACGGCGTCCCACATCTCGGCCACAAAGTCCACGTCCTGCGTGGCGATAAAATCGCGGTACACCTGCAGGACAAACTTGCTGTTGAGGTCCTTCCAGCGGCTGGTGTCCTGAAAATTGTAGATATTGACCCTGCGCCAGGGGTCTTCGGTGGGGCCGCCCAGATCGTGGGGCACCGCGCCGCGCACTTTGCGCACAGCCTGCCTTCCGGAGGACAACATACGCCGCCTCTCTGTGTCCTCGACGGCCAGCGCACGGGCAAAGTCGCGCTGTACGCTCAGCTCCAGCTCCGGCCACAGCATGGCGAGGGCAAATGAGGCGTAGAAGTGCACATCGTAGGTGTTGTACATGCGGTACTCGTGACCCTCAAGGTAGGCGAAGTGACCGATGTCGTCTTCGGGGGGCTGGGGCTGGCCTTCCTCGCCGTCCGTCCACACCGTGCCGCCGTCGGCCAGATAGTAGGCCTCGTTGAAGAGCGCACATTTGTACCAATGAGGCAGACGTTCATCTTCTAGCACCGGTTCCTGCCAAGCCATGATCTGCGCTTCCCAATTGGGATAACCGAGCAGCGCATCGCGGGCTATGCGCGGCGCGGCGTCACCGCCCCGACCGTAGAAACGCGTGTAGCGGCGATAGTACGCCCGCCCCTCGCCGAAGCGTGCCAGTGGCATATCCCAGGCCAGCGTGAAGGCAACCTCGCGGCTGGCATGGGGCGGGACCTCCAC
>DAOTYL010000352.1:0-16720 GCA_034434955.1 Anaerolineae bacterium
GTACTCCCGTCCAGTCACGAGGATTATTTCCAATTCGTCATGGGCGAGCTTGTGCCCACGTTGCAGGCCATGAACGTCTATATGACCGAAGCGTGGCATACTGCCTACGGCGATTACCCCCTGCGTATGGCCAGCTTTGTGGCAGAGGATTTGGAAACATTCCGAGATTTGCTGGCCAGCGAGCGCTGGCGTGAACTGGAGCGCCGCTTTCAAGACTACGTGCGTAACTACTCACGCAAGATTGTGCGCTACAAGCGGGGTTTCCAATTCATCCGCTGAAGCAGATTTGTGATATATGGACGATGCTCCTGCAGACCACTTGGCTCTGTTGAGGGGTGTTTGCCCAACCAATGCTGCCGCTTGAAGGAGCGTGGATAAGAGATGAATTTCTTGGTGACAGGCGGGGCCGGATTTATCGGGGCGGCGTTGTCCAATCGGTTGGTGGAGATGGGACATGAGGTGCGCGTCATCGACAACCTGACCGCCGGCGATCCTGGGCGTCTGGACCCCCGAGTGCTCTTCACGCGCGGCGATGTGGCCGATGTTCCCAAGCTATGGACGTTGCTGCAAGATATCGACTGTGTGTACCATCTAGCCGCCCGTGTGTCGGTCCCCGAATCGATCCAGTACCCGCGCGACTACAACCACGTCAACGTAGGCGGCACGGTGAGTGTAATGGAGGCTATGCGCGATGCGGGCGTCAAACGTGTGGTTTTGGCTTCCTCGGGCGCAGTGTATGGCAGGCAGGATGCGCAACCGCTGCGCGAAGACATGACGCCCGACCCCGACTCGCCCTACGCAGTGAGCAAACTGGCCGCTGAAATCTACGTGCGCACCATCGGGACGCTGTGGGGCATTGAGACGGTCTCGCTGCGTATCTTCAATGCCTACGGGCCGGGGCAGCAGCTCCCTGTCTCCCACGCACCGGTGATCCCACGTTTCATCAAAGCGGCGCTGAGCGGTGCCTCATTGGTGGTCTTCGGCGATGGTCGGCAAACCCGCGATTTCGTTTACATCGATGATGTAGTGGATGCACTGGTCGCTGCGGCTACCGCCCCGCAAGTGGATCGGCAGGTAATCAATGTCGGCAGCGGGCGCGAGACAAGCATCAACGATCTGGTTAGGGCGATCAGCCAAGTGGTAGGGTATCATCTAGAACCCATTTATAACACTAACCACAGTGGTGGTGTGGATCGCATGTGCGCCGACTTGACACGCGCCCGCAACCTCCTCGGCTATGAACCTTCTGTTGGTCTGCTTGATGGCCTGCAGCTGACGCTGGAGCGCGATCCGCGCTTTGCCCGCTCCCACCTATGAGAGTGTGACGGTCACCGCTGCCCATCCTTTTCGACATCCCCATCGGTTGTGATACACTCTGGTACATGTCCCGTCTGGAGCGCGCCTTCTTCGCCCGCGATACGCGAAAGGTGGCCCACTGCCTGCTGGGCTGTCTATTGGTGCGCGAGTTGGATGGTCAGCGGCTGGCCGGGCGTGTAGTGGAGGTGGAAGCCTACACTGGGTGGGGCGATATGGCATCGCATGGGCATCGAGGGCGCACGCCGCGCAATGCCATCATGTTCGGCGAGGTGGGATTCAGCTACGTGTACTTTATCTACGGCAGGTACTGGCTGCTCAATGTGGTTGCCAAGCCACCCGGTGTGGATTACCCGGCAGCGGTATTGATCCGTGCCATCCAACCGGTTGAAGGGCTGCCGCAGATAGCCCTGCGGCGGGCGGGACGACCCCAGCAGGAGTGGACCAGTGGGCCGGGGCGCTTGACGATGGCGCTGGCCATTGATGGGACACTTAACGGCGTGGATATGACGGCAGCGGGCAGTCCGCTCTACTTTGAGGGAGGGGGTCTAGCGCCCGATGAGCATATCTGCGCCGGCCCGCGCATTGGTGTCAATGTACCAGAACCTTGGCGTAGCAAACCTTGGCGCTATTGGATTGGCGGCAATCCATATGTTTCACGAGTATAAACCGTAAAGAAGCACAGACCACAGGGAGGAGGCACACATGGGTCTCTTTGATGGCAAAACCGCATTGATTTTCGGCGTGGCCAACAAGTACTCCATTGCCTGGGGGATCGCCCAGCAACTGCACGCTCAGGGCGCCGAGCTGGCCTTTAGTTACGCTATCCCTGAGTTGGAGAAGCGTGTCAGGCCGCTGGCTGAAAGCGTGGGGGCGAAGGTGATCGAAGAATGTGACGTCACCGACGATGCAGCCATTGACCGCGTTTTTGAGAAGGTAAGGGATGTTCACGGCACAATAGATGTGCTCATCCATGCCATTGCCTTCGCCGAGCGTCAAGACCTCGATGGGCGATTTGTGGATACCAGCCGCGCAGGGTTCAAAAAGGCTTTGGAGATCAGCGCCTATTCGCTGGTGGCGTTGGCCCAGCGTGCCGAGCCGCTGATGCCCAACGGTGGGGCAATCTTAACCTTGACCTATTACGGCAGCGTGGCCGTCATGCCGCATTACAACGTGATGGGCGTGGCTAAGGCCGCGCTAGAGGCCTGTGTGCGCTATCTGGCTTACGATCTGGGACCAAAAGGCATCCGCGTCAACGCCATCTCAGCCGGGCCGATCAAGACGTTAGCGGCGTCGGGCGTGGCAGGCTTCCGCAAGATGCTGCGCTACCATGAGAAGATCGCTCCGCTGCGCATGGCGCTCACACAAGAGGACATCGGGAGGGCCGCCGTTTACCTCTGCTCGGACATGGCGCGTGCTGTCACCGGCGAGGTGCACTATGTGGATGCGGGCTGGAACATCCTCGGCATGACCGTCCCCTTTGAAGAGTTCGAGCAAGAGGAACAGCCCGCTTCGGGTGGAGATGGACCCTAAAACTTACATCAAACTAGAGCTGGATAAAATCCTCAAGCAGTTGGCAGGCTATGCGTCTTTCTCGGCCAGCCGTGCCTTGTTAGAGGCACTTGAGCCAACAGCCGATCTGGATGAGGCACGCCGCCGCCTCGCCGAAACAAGCGAGGCCCGCGCCTTTTTGGAGGAGCGCGACACGGCGACGGTGGGGGGTGCGCGCGATGTGCGCCTCTATGCGGATGGCGCGGCACGAGGCGTGACGCTCACACCGGAGCAGCTGCTGGAGATCAAGGCTACGCTTCAGGCTGCAAGTGCGCTTAGGCGCTCGATAGAGAAGGTGGCGGATCGTTTCCCCTTGCTGGCTGCAACAGCGGCCATGCTGGACGAGAGTCGCCGTGTTGTGGCTGCCATCGCGCAGGTCGTTGACGATGAGGGGCAGGTGCTTGACTCGGCCAGCCCTCGCCTGGCGCAGATTCGGCACGATTTGCACCTTGCACACAACCGTTTGCAGTCCCGTTTGCAAACCATTATCAACAGTGGCCGCTACGCCCCCTACCTTCAGGAGACTCTTATCACCCTGCGCGAGGGGCGCTATGTGATCCCAGTGAAAGCGGAGGCACGGGGGCGTGTGCGGGGCATTGTGCACGATCAATCTTCCTCCGGTGCCACGTTGTTCATTGAGCCACTGGAGACGGTTGAGATCAACAACGAGATCCGCGAGCTGCAACTTGCCGAGCAGGACGAGATTCGACGCATTCTGCGCGAGGTAAGTGCCCTGATCGGCGAGCATGCGGCGGCTATCTGCCAAACGGTTGAAGCGCTGGCGGCGCTGGATGCAGCCTTTGCCCGTGCCCGATACGCTAATGCGCTACACGCCAGCCCGCCAACGCTGGTCGGTTTTGACGAGGGGCGCTTCCCCGGCAGCACAGTTCGCTTATACCGCGCACGCCATCCGCTGATTGACCCGCAGAAGGTTGTGCCCATCGATGTAGAACTGGACCCCGAAACCTACATCCTGATCATCACCGGGCCGAACACGGGCGGGAAGACCGTCTCGCTGAAAACGGTGGGGCTGCTTACCCTGATGGCCCAGTGCGGCTTGCACATTCCGGCAGCGGAAGGCTCCACGCTAAGCGTCTTTGACGCCGTTTATGCGGACATCGGCGATGAGCAGAGCATTGAGCAGTCGCTCAGCACCTTTTCGGCTCACCTGACGCATATTATTGATATCCTTCAGGAGGCCGATGAGCGATCGCTGGTGATCCTAGATGAGCTGGGCGCAGGGACCGATCCGATGGAAGGCGCGGCGCTTGCCCGCGCCATTCTGGACGAACTGCGTGAGCGAGGCGCGACGACATTTGTCGCCACCCATTATCCGGAACTGAAGCTCTACGCCCACAGCACGCCGGGGGTGCGCAACGCCAGCGTGGAGTTTGACGTGGAGACACTCTCGCCCACCTATCGGCTGATCGTGGGGCTACCGGGGCGCTCCAATGCCCTCGCCATTGCGGCGCGGCTGGGCCTGCCCCCACCCATTATTGAGCGGGCGCGAGGGTATATAGGAGCGCAGGACCTCCATGCCGACGATCTGCTGGAGGAGATTCACCGCACGCGGGAAGAAATCCACCGAACACAGACCCGCCTGCTTCATGCCGAGGCCGAACTAAACCGTCAACGCGATGAGTTGCGCGCGCGGTTGGCTGCTTTAGAAGAGGAGCGGCAGGCCATCCTGGAGGCGGCACGCGCCGAAGCGCACGCCGAGTTAGAAGCGTTGCGCGAGGAGGTGCGAGAACTGCGCCGTCGCCTGCGGGCTATCCCCCCGACCTATCTTGCAGGGGCCGGTCTAGAGGAGCAGATCGGCTATATTGAGGCGGAGAGCGCGCAGCTGGGCGACCTGCTCAAAATGTCGACAGAAAGGCGGCCTGCTGCCCCGCCGATGATCGATGTTGCCGAGACGCAACCGCGCACGCTACAGGTGGGTGATGCTGTCTATGTGCCCAGCCTTAACGCCGAGGGTGAAGTTGCGGCGTTGATGAATGGTAATGAGGTGGAGGTGCAGGTCGGTCAGTTCCGTGTGCGTGTTGAGGCAGATGCGCTCGAGGTGCGCTCCCATCGCCAACACGGGGAGGAAGCCCGTCGCGAGCGTGGTGGTGTCAGCATCCCCCATGTGGAAAGCCCGGGCTTAGAGTTGCACCTGCGTGGCATGACACTTGAGGAGGGATTGCCTCGCCTGGAAGAGTACCTTGACCGTGCCTACGTGGCGGGGCTGCCCTGGGTGCGCATCGTGCATGGCAAGGGCACCGGCACTCTGCGCAAGGCGGTGCGCGATTTGCTGCGCCGTCATCCGTTGGTGCGCGAGTTTAAAAGCGCCCCCGCCAATGAGGGTGGCGAGGGCGTGACGATCGTCTATTTTGTGCCGCTTGTCTAGCCCTCGGCGATGGCCTTCACCAGTTCGCGGCAGAAGTTGGGGATGTCAGCCACCACCCGCCCCCATACGAGGTTACCATCGCGGAAGGCGCTCTCGTCCACCCATATTGCACCGGCGTTGATCAGGTCATCCTTGATGGCCCGTGTGCCGGTGGCGCGATGGCCTTTCACGATCCCCGCCGAGATCAGCACCCAGCCGCCGTGACAGATAGATGCTACGATCTTCCCCGCTTGGTAAGCCTCGCGCACGGTTTTGAGCACCGCTTCGTTGCGCCGCAAGCGGTCGGGGCACCATCCGCCGGGGATGACCAGCGCATCGAACTCCTCTGCGCTGATCTGCTCTGCGGTGGTGTCGGGCGTCGCCGTCAGGCCGTGCTTGCCGCGATAGACCTCGCTGCTGCCCGTGCCGATGGTGATCACCCCTGCGCCTTCTTCCTCTAACCTCATACGCGGTACCCAGTACTCAAGGTCCTCAAACTCCGCTTCGATGAAGATGCCCACCCGTTTATCCTTCAGCCGCATGGTGACCCTCCCTGTGGAGTTTGTTTGGTAGGCCCTCCAGCCGCACGTTATAATCCGCGCCGCTAACTACCTGTGCCAGCATCAAGGAGCCATCCCCCGTGAGAGCGTTGGTTGAATGTGTCCCCAACTTCAGCGAAGGACGCCGTCCAGAGGTAGTTGAGGCTATCGTAGGCGCCGTGCGTAGCGTGCCGGGCATAACCGTTCTTGATTATAGCCTAGATGCCGACCATAACCGCTCGGTGCTGACCTTTGTCGGACCGCCAGACGCTGTAGAAGCAGCGGCTTTTGCCGCCATTAAGACCGCTGCCGAACTGATTGACATGACGCAGCATCGCGGCGAGCACCCACGTATTGGAGCAACAGATGTGGTGCCCTTCGTGCCCATCCGTGGAGTCACTATGGAAGACTGCGTTGCCATGGCACAGCGGTTGGGAAAGCGGGTCGGAGAAGAATTAGGCATTCCAGTCTATCTTTACGAGCGGGCTGCTACGCGCCCCGATCGCGAGAACCTCGCCAACATCCGCAAAGGCGAGTATGAGGGCCTGCGCGAGGCCATCAAAAGCGATCCTGACCGTGCGCCGGACTTCGGCCCTTGCGAGCTAGGTCGCGCAGGGGCGACCGTGATCGGTGCCCGAGCACCGCTGATCGCCTACAACGTTTACCTCAACACGTCTGATGTGGAGGTTGCCCATAAGATCGCCCGCGCCATCTGCCATTCCAGCGGTGGCCTGCGCTACGTGAAAGCGCTGGGCTTGCTAGTGGAGGGACGGGCGCAGGTCTCTATGAACCTGACGGATTATACGCACACTCCTATCTATCGTGTGCAGGAGATGATCAAAGCGGAGGCAGCTCGTTATGGCTGCCAGATCGCTTTCAGTGAGCTCATCGGCATGATCCCCGAGCAAGCGCTGATCGACAGCGCCCGCTGGTACCTCCAACTGGATCGCTTCAGCGAGGGCCAGATTCTGGAGCGGAAGATTCAACAGGCTGAAGCCGAGATGCTCTCCCCAGAACGCTTTATTGAGGCCGTCGCCAGCGACGATCCTACGGTAGGCGGTGGGACAGTGGCAGCATTGGCGGGCGCTTTGGCAGCTGCGCTAGCGGCAATGGTGGCACGCACGACCCTCGGCAAGAAGAAATATGCCGATGTGGAGCCAGTGATGCGCTCGGCCATTGAACAGGCCGAGACGCTACGGGCTGAACTGGCGCAGGCCATCAGCGCCGATAGCGCTGCGTTCAGACAAGTGATGGAAGCCTATCGGCTGGACAAGGACGATCCGGCACGCGCCCAAGCAATCCAATCCGCTCTCAAACATGCCGCTGAAGTGCCGCTACAGACCGCCCGTCTAGCTGTGCAGGCTTTGGAGCAGCTGAAGGTTGTGGCTACACAGGGCAATATCAACGCGGTGACCGATGCCGCCAGTGGCGCTCATATGGCGTTGGCCGCGATTGAAGCAGCGGCGTTGAACGTGCTGGTCAACGTGCAGGGGCTTGAGGATCGGGCGGCGGCGCAGGCCCTGCGTGAGGAGGTCGTGGCGCTCCGTGAGCAGGGCCGTGCGCTAAGCGCCGAAGTGCTGGCGGCAGTGGCGGAGCGATCGGGATTGAAGTAGGCCATGCGCTGGTGGCCCATCATCTTGCTGATAGTCATGCTGGTTGGCTGCATCTTGCAGCCCGCCGCCGACCCCACATCCCTTGAGGTGTCCCGGCCGACGGCAGCGCCTCTAGCGACTGCTACCGCCACGCTCTCTCCCACTCCTCTCATTGCTCCTTTGCCGACGGCCACTGCTTCGCTTACCCCGCAGCCGCCGAGCACAGCTACGGCAACGGTAACACCTATCCCTACCGAGGACACTCCTACGGAGATGCCACCTGCTGTAACGCCGTCAGTGGCAGACCACTACTGGCTGGAGCGACCCATTCCCCCCGAATATCAAGACTATGCTGACCGCACCTATAGCTACGGCTTGACGGCAGGCGGCAGGCTGCGCCCGCATACGGCCATCGATCTGCCTAATCCTGTAGGGACGCCTGTACTGGCGGTCGGCAATGCAACCGTCTTTTATGCTGGCTCCGACCATGATGTGGTGTTCGGCCCAAAGCCCGATTTTTACGGCAACGTGATCGTGCTTCAGATGACCGATTTCACCTACAAAGGCCAACCGGTCTACACTCTTTACGGTCATCTTTCGGAGATATTGGTTACGGTAGGGCAGCAAGTCTCCTCTGGCGAGCAGATAGGCAAGGTGGGTGGAACAGGGGTTGCCAATGGTGGTCCCCACCTGCACTTTGAGGTGCGCGTTGGCAATCCGATGGATTACGCTACTAGTACACGCAACCCCGATCTGTGGATCAAGCCCTATTATGGCTATGGTACGTTGGCCGGGCGCGTGGTGGACTCAAACGGGATGCTGCTGCCCAATATCTCCATCATTATCCGCAGCGAAGGAAGTGTGCGCTATACTTACACCTACGCAGGCAGCGAGAACATCCCCGATGAAACGTGGGGCGAAAACTTCACCTACGGCGATCTGCCGGAAGGTTGGTACGAGATCAGCACACAGTCGCCACGGGGGAAGATTTACCGTGCGCGGATATATGTCCATGCTGGGCAAACGGCTTGGGTGGAGTTCGTCTTTGAGTGAGCTTCTCGCCACATCCCTCAGCGCTGCGGCCCAAACCATTTTTCAATCAGCGCCTCTACCGTACCGTCGCGCAGCATCTCGTGTAGCGCCTCGTTGACCTTGCTGAGCAAGATAGGGCTATCCTCGCTGACGACCAGCACAAAGAGCACATCGCTTGCCGCAGAGGCTGCTGCCAATTCCGGGTGTTGCCCCACGCCCAACCGCGCCGAGATTCCGTCCACCAGCGCCGCATCGGCCTCGCCCTCAATGACTGCCTGAAGCGCCGCGTCTGGGTCGGCATAACGTATCACTGTGAGGGCAGCAAGCCGACGCTGCCAGCGGCGTGCCTCGGCGTCGCCATCTGATCCATACTCAACGGCCAGTCGGCGACCTTCCATGTCCCGCATTGTTCGCACGGACGATCCCACCCGCACAACCAGATGCTGCCCAGCATTGAAGTAAGGCACGCTGTAGCTGACTTTCTCCTCCATTTGCGGCATGGGGATGAGCGCGGAGGCCAGCAGGTCCACCTGTGCTGTGATAAGCGAATCGTACAGGCCATCGTAGGAGATGTTGACTAGCTCCACCTGCACCCCTAGCCGCTGTCCGACGGCTTTGAGCAGGTCGGCGTCAAACCCCACAATTTGACCCTCTGCATCTACATACTCAAAAGGCGGATAGGAAGCATCCGTGCCCACACGCAGCACGCCTCTCTCCAGCACCCGCTGCCATGTGCTGTCCTGAGGGGAGAAACAGGCGTTGAGCAGCCCGCCAAGCGTGAGGATCGTGAGGAAGTGCGGCACAAAGCGCATAGATGAAAGGGCCCTCATAGCGCGGTGGAAGGAACGGGACGGCAAGTTAAAGTTGGGGTTCGTCTTGATCGTCTAGGCTGGCGCCACCGACAACTGTGAACTCCCGCTCATGGGCGGCGGTCAGTGGGAATAGGTCAGGCGAGGCTTGACGACGGCTGTTAAGCATCTGCAGCAGGCGCTCTGCCTGATCGGTAGGCAGCACGATGCTGGTCATCTCTCGTCTTGGATCGGTTGTCAGATCGCCGGGCCGCTGGCGCAAGATGAACAATGCTGCACCCGCACCAAGCGTGATCCCGACCACCACCCCCACCGCCACACCGAGCGCAATGGCCATTGCGCTGGTGGAGGCCAAGCGATTGCCGATCACCACTGCTAGTGTTGCGGCAAAGGCCAGAACAGCCAGAAGGATCGGAGTGCGTTGACCTGCCACACCGTTGTGGTTCATGGAAGCCCTTTACGACCCACGTGGCCACTCTACGTCGGTAAACTCGTTGTAGGCAGCATAGGATCCGTCCGGTTCGATATCAGGCCGCTGGCCGGGATAACCACCCTGCGATGTTGTAGCATTGAGATACTCTATGATGCGCTGAATATCCAGCGGGCCGGTATAAGCAGCCTGATAGCGCGTCATGTGTGCACCGACTACAGCAACGAAATCGCCGCTGCCTACCAGCATCTCCGCGTTGGTGTTGGAGATGCCGGCGGCCATCAAGGCTTCTTGTGCGCTGGCTACACGCCCAATCAAGCGAGCAGGCAGGTTGGCTTTGAGCGCCCCCGGGACAGCCTCTGCAGAAGGGCGCTGCGTGCTGACCACCACATGAAATCCGGCCTCCCGCCCGCGCTGGGCCAGACGCACCAGCAAATGCTCTACCTCCCTATCGGCTACCGAGAGCAGGTCGCCCACTTCATCAATCGCCACCACGATACGCGGAATGGTGGGGGCTTCTTCGCGGTCTCGGCGCTCCATTTCATCTACTGCGTAGCGGAGCAGACTGAGGGCCTCCTCCGGCGTTGTACCGACAGGTGCCAGCAGATGGGGCAGACCGGCGAGCGGCGTCAATCCGCGTCGTTTGGGGTCGATGAGGATAAACTGCACCTGCGCCTGCCGATTGTACAGCGCCAGCGAGAGCAGCATGGTGCGCAGCAATTCCGTCTTGCCGCAGCCCGTTGCACCTGCGATCAATACGTGCGTCACCTCTGGTGCCATAAGCGGCAACAGATAGGGTTCGCCATCGGTATTGAGGCCCAATACGGCGGTCACAGGTGGCAGCATGGGCACATCCTGCAACAGGGCCAACAGGTGTATGGGTTTAGGATCGGGCAGTGGCACCTCCAGCGCTAGCGAGCCACCGCTGCGCGTCAGCCGTACCGTTGGCGCACCCAACGCCAGCGCCAGTTCCTCGGAGAGGTTCTGCACGCTGCTGATGCGGGTTCCGAGCGCCAGCCGTAGCACGAAGCGCACCCAACGTGGAGAGACCTGCACGCCGACGACCAACGCATCCTGCTTGTGTGCTGCCAGCAGGGCTTCGATCTGGTCTGCCTGATATTCCAGCCACTCGCGTGAGAGCTCAGCCATAGGCGTTATCTCAGCACTCCGTCTTGCCGGCTATATAGGCAGTATAATCACTCGCCGATCGGGCTGTCAACCCATCGCACGCAAGTACTTATCCGGTATCCACTGCATATGCCTCATGGAGTAGTGGGGTATCCCCGCGCCCAGTTCTGCAGCTCGGTGTAGATTGGCTTGGGGGTAAAATCTGGCCCCACCAGTGTGAAGTAGTCTGGGTAGCTATAGGTCAGGCTGGGATAGCGGAAGGCCCACAGACACACGTGCTGGACGTAGGGCCAGTTTTTCTCTGCGTACTCCAGTGCCCTAATCGTGTAGGTAATGCGCTGGCTGGGTCGCACTGCGTTGGCCCAGCGTGGGTGATCGTTCCAGCCGCTCTCTGTCACTATGATAGGTTTATCTGCATCGCCGTAAGCAACCATGATGGCCCGCAGCAACTCTAAGCGGCGAAAGTTAAGCCGGTCGGGTGCGGGGGGATCGTCAGGTGGGTAGCGGAAGCCATAGGTGTGCACTGCCAGCGCGTCAAAGGAGCCCTTGAAGCCCGCTTCGTAGAGCGCGGTCAGATAGTCTGGCTCGTTCAGTCCATGCGGACTGCCAAGCGGCTCCAGTGTGGGTGCTAGTGCGCCGGCCAGCACGGTCACGTTGGGATTGCCGCGGCGAGCTGCCGGTGTTGCCACCTGTAATAGGTGCACGTAGCGCGAGGGGTCTACTGGCTGGAAGCCCCACTCAAAAGCCAGATTCGGTTCGTTCCAGATGATCACTGCACCGACCTGATCGCGATAGCGTGCGGTGAAAGCCTCCACAAAGCGTGCGAAGTCAGCGAAGTGCTCAGGCGTGAGGTAATTGAGGGTGAGGTTGGCCTGATTATCATCACGCCTGGGTTGTGCCCAAACGGGAACCATGCCCAACCGCGCAATGATGGTTAGTCCCTGTGCCCGCGCATGATGGATGACCTGATCGGAGTGGGTCCAATCGTAATGCCCTGCCGATCTCTCAATGTAGGCCCAAGGGAAGAACTCCACGATGGTCGTTGCGCCCATCTCACGCACCATTTGCAGTGTGCGCTGAATCTTCCACTCTTCCACTTCATCCGTCAGTCGTGTATGCACGCAAAGGATGGGGTGCTGCGTTTCTACCACCTGTTGTGGCCCTATGAGGACGTACACCGGCCTTTGGGCCATGCTTGCAAGCACAGCGATGAGTATCCCCAGGCGGAGCAGCCAGATTGCCACCGTGCATATGCTGCTCCGGTGTCTGATGCGCCGAAGCAGTTGCAGCGCCTCTTTCACAGAAGGGATGGCGAATGCCATAGGGGGGAGGCCGTTATCGGGCACATGCCACTGCCTTGGGGGCGGTCAAAAGGAGAAAGCGGCTAGAAGGAGCGACTGCCCCACTCGGTAATCGTGCGGATGATGCCTAGTAGGGAGAGACCAAGTTTCACCGTATCACCTGCACGGGGCGTTTCAGGGACCTGCTTACCCGCTTCTTCGGCGGCTCGCACAAACAGATACGCCGAAAGCAGCCCTAGTGCGGCCCCGATCACCCCCCCGAGGAGGAACACACGCGGACGCCAGTCGTCGCTGCGCGGGACGATGGCTTTGCCATCACCTGCCATATCACCCTCCACTTCTGATCCGTCAACCCTTATTGCTTTTGCGCTGAGCCTGTTTCCTCTCCACCGGGGATGATCCCCTGACTGCGGAGGTAAGTGTTGATGCCCACCAGCGTGCTGCGAATAACGATCACCACCCGTGCGATGCGTTCGGTTTGTCTGTCTACCCATCGGTAGACGCGCTCCATGAATTGCTGGGCGGCGTTAGTGTAAGGGGGTGTGGCTTGCAGCAAGGCGGTGATCAGGTAAATTAGCCCGGCCAGAACGACGAGCGATACAAGGCCGAGGATCAGGTTAGCAAGGATGACCAGTATCAAAGAGTAATCGGCTACCACTGATGCAGCTTGCGGTCCGCCGAGGACGATAACCAGCGCTACTGCTGCCAGAGCGAGTACGGAGGCAGCGATCACAGGAAAGGTCACCTGCCACCAAGATTCGCGCCGGAAGCGCGCCAGCGATTTGGAACGGACCCTGCGTGGTGATGGCCGAGCGGAACGGTTGGCCTGCAATGGTGAATGAGCCATGCGAACGCACTCCGTCAGGCAGTGAGGGGAAAATCCTACTGTTCGCTCAAGACACGCGCCGCGAACGCCAGCAGGCGCTGCTCTAGATCAGGCCCATCGGCCCCCTCGAAAATGTACGTGCCGTGCAGGCTGCTGCCCTCGTAGATCCATAGTTCTTTTTGCGCACTGCTTGCCAGTTCGTACATCTCCTCGACCTGCTGCAACATATCGTTGCGTGTGCCGATCCACAGGCTGGGGAGTGTCAGGGCGGCTAGGTCGGCGTCGCTGATCTCCAAGCCGTTGAATGCGCGTGCGCTAGAGATAACGGCCAAGCCGGCAAAGGCGGCCTCATCTGCAGCGGCAACCTTAATCGCTGCCATGCCGCCTACTCCTGCCCCTATTAGCATCATACGCCTGGCCTCGTGTTCCTGCAAGAAAGCTACTGCCGCTGCCAGATCGTCAGGGGCGCTGATAGTAGCGCGGTCGCCGCCTGAGGCGCCATAGCCGCGCAGGTCAAAGGACAGCACACGATAGCCTTGTGCGGCAGCAACTTCGGCGAACCCGTACCAGGCGCTCTGCCCGCCGGGATAGGTGGGGATCAGCACCAGGACATCGTCGCCGTGCCCAAACAGACGGCCCACCAACATCACGCCATCAGCGGTTGTGAAGGTCACATCCCAGGGGCCATCCCCTGCGAAATCCGGCTCCGATGTAGGGGAGGCGGTATTCTCAGCGAATTCCGGTGTCACTGTTGGCGGCTCGGTGGGAATAGCAGTCTCCTGCTGAGAAGGCACTGCATCCCTGCCGGTTTCCGTTACACAGGCAGCAAGGATAAGCGAGATCAGCAGGAAGAGAAGAGCAAGCCATCGCCGGGGCCTCATACGGCATCCGATCCCTTTGTTGAAGGGTTCTCCTGCAGCAAGCGTTGGTAGGCACCCTGCCACAGACCGGGCTTGCGGGTGAGCTTGGCGATTTTGATATCCTCGAAATAAGGCAATAACCCGATCAGGGTGTGTGGCAGATCGTCCCACGCATTCGTGCGGACGATGCGCTCCAAATCGGCAGCAGCCTGCCCCACCCAGGCCCATTTGATGCGGAATTGCTCCGCCTTTAGCCAGTAATCGCGCTTCTCCCAAGCACGTACCGACTCGTCTATCCCCCTACTGACCTCGCGGAAGCAGTAGATGAGGAGCGCTACCATGTCGCGTGTCTCGTCATCCACCTCTGTCTTGTGGCTGAGGCGACGGATGACCTCGGCTGCCGTGCGCATGATCTGGTTGCGGAGTTTGCCCGGGCTGTCAGTGTTGATCACACGGCTCATGATCGCTCCCATTACATCAAGATGATTAGCACTGACGCAGATGACTTATGGCCTGCGGCTAGATTCCCTCGCGCTGTCGCCAGAGGCGGATGTCCTGCGAGTGCTCGCGTTCGTGCATGTAGCTATTTTCGGCAATCAGATACCAAAGCGGCTCGCCCTCCATCCAGTGGAAGCGACGGTTATCCGTCAAGTCACGCTCGTTCATCTCCTCCACCATACGCAGCAGCATGCGATGTACGCCCTCCAGATCGCTGAGGATGTCCTCTAATGGCCGTCGAGCGTTGATGTGATATTGTTCTTCGTTCCAGCCGTGAATGTCTTCTATCTGGATGATGTGGGGAACACGTCGGTTCTGGGCTTGGTTTAGGGCAGTGACAAGTTCCGACTCCCAAGCGGCAATGTGGGCCAACACATCCTTCACCGACCAGATACCCACCGCGCCGGGGATGCGCATCTGCTCAGAGGTCAGCCCTGCAATAGCTGCTTGCAGTTCCTCGCGCGCCTCTCTGATTGCCTGAAGGACTTCCTGCTTATGCACGAGAGGGATGATAGCCTGAGCTCAAGATCGCGTCAAGCAACTGCTGTGTGCTTCTAGGCGGACATTTCCTATTTGCCCCGCTCAGGGGATGCTATATAATGCGGGCTGACCGATCCGTAATGCAACTTCGAGGAGCCTGCTTTGCCACGCACCATTGTGGTCGCCAATCAGAAGGGTGGCGTGGGGAAGACCACTACGGTGGCTCATTTGGGTGCGGCGTTGGCTGCGCTCGGTAAGCGGGTGTTGCTTGTTGATGTTGACCCTCAAGCAGCGCTGACGGCGAGCTATGGCCTTGATCCCTACAATCTACCCTATAGCATGTATGGTGTCTTGCTGCAGGAGAATATGTCCCTTTCTCGCATCCTGCGGCCTGTGGGTCGCAATGGGGATATCGCCCTGGCTCCTGCCAGTGTTGATTTGGCTGCGGCTGAGGTATTACTGGCGTCGGCGCGGCAGCGTGCGCGCCGCCTCGAGATGGCGCTGGCACGCAACCGTGTACCCTTTGACTACATCTTGATAGACACGCCGCCTAGTCTTGGGGTGCTGACGCTTAACGGTTTGGTCGCCGCTCGTGAGGTGCTTATCCCCGTGCAGTGTCATTATCTGGCCATGCGTGGAGTCAGGGCGCTGATGGAGGTTGTCTGGCGCGTGAAGCGGCGGCTGAATCCCCGATTGCGATTGCTGGGGCTGCTCCCTACGATGTATGATCCCACCAGCAAGCATGCAGTGGAAGTGGTGCGCGAGCTAAGAAATGTGTTCAAACATAAGGTGTTTGATGTTGTGGTAGAAAACAGTGTCCGCTTTGCCGAAGCACCTGTGGCAGGGCAAACGCTCTTTGACCTTGCCCCCAACCATCAGGGCGCGGTTGCGTATCGCAAGTTAGCGGAGGTGATCGTCGATGGCGAGTGACCTGGAAAGCCCACAAAGTGAGAAGCCGGAGCACAGCGCTGCGGCAAGTAGCGAGGAACAACCCGAGGATGTGACGTCCCTGAGCGGGCGAGGGTGGGATATTCTGGTAGGCGGCGAGGAACATGCGGCCATGATGGGCGGCGCGGACCCGTTTGACATGGGCACGCCGGATGACGATGAGGCAGATGCCATCCTCCGCGCAAGGATGGGAGCGACGCCGACGGGAGAGGAGCCACCTCCCGAAGAAGTTTTCTGGGATCGTGGGCTTGGCAATGAGGCAGCGGAGCCTTCGCCTGCGGAAGCGCTCGGTGGGCCGCCTCGTGACCTCAGCCCGGAGGAATTGGGATATGCCCCTACCCCGCCGCAACCAGTTGCTGGCCCCGGGGCTGCTCCCTCAACACCGATTGAAGTGCCGCCGCTCTCCCTTGAAGAGATGCTCACGCCCCCTGCTGGCATGGCTGGCCCCCCCTCTACAACGCGGGGCGAGACAATACCCTTTGGGGAGATGGCGGGTGGAGCAGCGCCCGCTGTGATGCCCGCCGCCGTTCCTTATGCTGCCACAACGACGCGCATCTATGATCCCTTTGAACGTGAAGTGCGCCCGCCGCAGCCGCCAGAGCCAGAGTTGGAAGCAGACAAAGACCTCTCTGAGAAGCTGATCACGCAAGAGCGCCTTGATGCGCTTTGGAATGAGATTAACGAGACCTACAGTCTTGCTATCTCTGGCGTGCGCGGCGATTTCCGTACCACGGAAAACGCGCTGGCCGACCTGAAAAAGGCGCGTGAGATGCTGCTTGCCGGAACGGAGAACTTTGACAATGCCGAAGAGCTGGTCAAGCGTGTCAAAGCCCGCCTGCGGCTGGAGGAGAAGGTGCGGCAGTGGTCACGCACCAGAGGGACGTGGCTGGCGATCTATCTGGTGGTATGGCTGCTGCTGCTGTCCACGCTCTCCCTGCTGACCAACCGCATTGATGCCATTGCCCAACAGTTCGTGCCCGCCTGGATGGCGGCCTCCTTCCTACCCGGCTTATTTGGCGGGCTGGGTGGCGTTGTGGGCGCCCTGTG
>DAOTYL010000353.1:0-3961 GCA_034434955.1 Anaerolineae bacterium
AGCTGGCCGTGCTCTATCCGGAAAAATATATCTATGATGTACCCGGCTTCCCTCGCATTCTGGCCAAGGACCTGGTACGCAACCTGGTAGAGCAAGCCATGCTCTTTAACCCCCAACTCTGCTACGGGGAACGGGTGATAGACTTGAAACGAGAAGACGACGGCATTCTGCGCTTGACGACGGAGAGTGCCACCCACTGGAGCCGAACGGTTGTCATCTGTGCGGGCGTAGGAGCCTTCTCGCCCAACAAGATGGAAAACCCCACCGTTGCCCAGTTTGAGGGCAAAGGTGTGTACTATTTCGTCAAGGACAAAAGGCCCTTCCGCCACAAGCGGGTCCTGGTCGTAGGCGGCGGCGACTCGGCAGTAGATTGGGCGCTGGGCTTGAAGGACTGGGCCGGGGAGGTGACGCTGATCCATCGCCGAGACGGCTTCCGCGCTCATGAAGCGAGCGTCGCTGAATTGTTGCGTTCGCCTGTGCGGGTGAAGCTGTTTTACGAGTTAAGGGAGTTGCGGGGCAACGATTGGGTAGAAGAAGCGGTGATCTATCACAACAAGACGATGGAAGAGATGCGCCTGCCGGTTGACGCGGTCCTCCTCAACCTGGGCTTCCGCGCCGATCTAGGCCCCATCGCCAACTGGGGGCTTGAGACCGACAAACGCTCCGTCGTCGTTAACGGCCGTTTTGAGACCAATATCCCTGGCGTTTACGCGGCCGGCGACATCGCCAGCCCTAAGGACTCGGTAGCGCTGAACCTGATCGCGACGGGTTTCGGCCAGGTGTGCATCGCGGTGAACTGCGCGAAGGCTTACATTGATCCGAAGAGCAAGATCTTCCCGGGCCATTCCAGCGAAAAGCGATTGTGAGGTAGGCGTTGGTCTCATAGCCGTTGCTACTCGTCTGATGTCTCCTCTGTGGTTGCAGATGCCTTATACAGCAGAACGAAATCCAGCAGGCGACTGAGACTCAAGCTGCCCACAATATGTCCCTCATCATCGACAACAGGTAACTCCACTTCATCGGAACGGGCCATCTTCTCTACAGCATCAGCCAACGTCTCGTTGACATGCAAAGCAGAGGCCACACTGTGCTTAGAGGCGATGTCAAGCGCGGTGCTGGCTCGCAGCAACTGTCGCAAGCGACGCAGCTGCAAAGGCTCTGTGCTCGTTCCAGGTGGCATACCCATCTGTAGGCGCACCCAATCCAACAAGTCATGTCGGCTCACGATGCCTATCAGTTTGCCCACTTCATCTACTAGAAACAGGCTACGCAGAGCATTGTCCTGAGCGAACTGGTGGATGGCCGATGCCAAGGTCGTATGGTAAGGCAGGACTCGGATATGGTGGGCAAGGCCTGGTTGAAACACCTGTGCAACACGAACGGTTTTCATTCAACTCCTCCCTGAAAATCATAGGGGGCCGTTGGTGCTGACACCTGGTGTGAGACTAAGGTTGTCCGATAAAGGGTGTCGCGTTCACCTCGCAGCTCATCCACCCATGTACGCTGCCATAGCGGCACATTGACGAAATAGGCGGCGCGTCCTAGGATGTGAGCCGCTACAGGTGCTGTCAACAATATGAAGATAACGGTTGCCAACGCGCGGCTGGTCACCCCCAATTCACCGAAATGGAGCGCTGTTGCCACCAACAACGACGTCACCCCTAGCGTGGAAGCCTTGGATGACGCCGACATCCGTAGAAAGATATCGGGCATCCGTAGGATACCGATGCTGGCGACTAGCATGAAGAAGACACCGATCCCTATCAACGCCAAACTCAGTATCTCGCGCACCTCAGACCCTCCTCTCAATGTGAGTGGCGAAAGCGATAGTGCCAACAAAGGTGATGATGGCCAGCACCGTAGCCACATCCAATATGGCACTTTCTCCGGTCACCACAACATAGACAGCGATGATGCCGATGCCAATCGTGGACAACAGGTCCAGCGCCAGCACCCGGTCAGGCAGGCTGGGGCCACGCAACAGACGTATGAACACCAGCAATGCTGCCAACATCAATAGCGGGAGCATCACCGCACTGACTACAACTTGCAACCACGTCATTCCAACAACTCCAGCAGCCGGCGCTCAAAGGTATCTTTGATCCGGGTGCGAAACTTCTCAACATCATCCACGTCAATGGCATGAACGTACAGCACTCTCTGATCCGGTGAGACCTCCAGACTAAGGGTGCCCGGGGTCAGGGTGAGCATGTTCGCCAGCAGCATTGTGCTGACGCGGGAACGGCTCTCCAAGGGGATAGCGACAATGCCGGGCCGCGCGCTCAGGGTAGGCCGCAGCACTTGGAGCATGACTCTTAAGTTAGCAGCCACTACCTCTTTGGCGAAAAAGAGGACAAGCCCGATCAACCGTCGCATGCGGACAAAGTAACGCATAGACGGTTGCCCCGCCTCACCGGTGTGGCGCCACAGCGCATAGAGGAGTGCATAGTTCAAAGCGAAGCCGAAGAAAAAGTTAATGGGTGTGAACTGTCCCGTCAGCGCCAGCCATATCAGGGCTAACAATAGGTTGAGTTGAAACATCTCACATGGCCCCTCCCGTTGTGCCCAGCACGGCACGAATGTAATCAGTTGGGTTCAGGAGTTGTTCGGCCGCCTGTGATGCCAGGACAAAAAACGGCTCTGTAGCAAACCCAATGATCAGGGTCAAGAGAGCCAGCCCCACCACCGGCCCCATCAGATATGACCATTGCACGGTGGACGGGGCTTCCACGACAGAGGCATCACCCGGCGGTGCTTTCCAAAAGGCTTCTGCCCAGATTTTGGTCATTGAAAAAAGGGTCAGCAGGCTCACAACGAGAGCGACGGCAACAATGAGGTATTGCCCGATATTCAATCCGGCTTGCACCAGGGCCAGCTTGGCCCAAAAGCCAGACAGGGGGGGAATGCCTGCCAGGGAGAAGGCTGGGATCAGAAAGAGAAGGGACAAGATGGGATGGGTACGATAAAAGCCTCCCAAGTGCTCCAGTTGCTCTGTGCCGCGCAGCCGGTGGATGATGCCGCTGATCAGGAACAGGTTGGTTTTCACGATGATGTGGTGGACGAGATAGAAAACCGACCCGGCCAAGGCCAGAGGCGTGAACAACGCCAGCCCCATCACCATATACCCAATCTGGCTAACGATATGGAACGATAAGAGCCGCCGCAGTTGGCTTTGGGCTACAGCCCCTAGCACACCGGTGACCATTGTGAAACCTGCGATGACGAGTAGGATGGTGTGGGTGTAGCCAGGATCTTGAGCGAAAAGCAGGGTCAGAAACCGGATGAGCGCATAGACGCCCACCTTGGTCAGCAACCCCGCAAAGACAGCCGACACCGGCGCGGGAGGTGTGTGATAGGACGCAGGCAGCCAGAAGAAAAGAGGAAACACACCCGCCTTGATGCCAAAGGCGATGGTGAACATGATGGCCAGCGTGGTGACCAATCCCGACGTAGCGCTAGCCCTGAGCCGCACCGATAGATCAGCCATGTTCAGCGTGCCAGCGATGCCGTATAGGATACCCACTGCCGCCAGAAAGATAGCCGATGAAAAAAGGTTGAGGGTGACATATTTGATGGCTCCTTCCAACTGGCGGTGCGTGCCTCCTAGCGCAATCAAAACAAAAGAGGCGATCAACATCACCTCAAACCAAACGTAAAGGTTGAACACGTCGCCGGTCAGAAACGAGCCGCAAACTCCCATCAACAGAACTTGAAAGAGGGGATGGTAACCAAACGATTCGCGCGGCGCATCCACGCTGCCCAAGGAGTAGATGGCAACGGCTAGCCCCACGATGCCCGTGATCGTCACCATAATGGCGCTGAGCAAGTCAGCCACAAAGGTGATGCCGAACGGCGCTGGCCATGAGCCAACCTGCACCGCGATGATGCCGCCGCGAGAGACCCGGCCCAGCAAGGTCAGTCCCGTAGCCAACAACATGGTGCTACCGACGACGTTGATCCA
>DAOTYL010000354.1:0-3794 GCA_034434955.1 Anaerolineae bacterium
GCAGCTTACATGCTGCGCGTCAAAGAATGCCTTGTGAGTAGCCCCTACAGCCCGCCACCGGCGGGAGGCTCCTCTTCGTGCTGCGCCTGCTCGGCCAGCCCGGCCTGCGCTTCGGCGACGCGCTGTTGGCGCTCGCGGCGGCGCTGCTCGCGCAGACGCTCCAATTCGCGGGCACGCTCGCGGCGGCGTTTCTCGCGCTGGAGTTCCTCAAAGCTCCGCTGGCGCTGCTTGAGAGTCTGTGGGCGGGCAATGAAAGGTATCTTCACATACCCGAGGCGGTCCAAGACGATAATCAGCCCTGCCACCACATAAATCATGGAGAGGATACGCGAGTAGCTGAGCGTGATGCCGCTCTCCAACGTGATGCCCGGCTGATCGGGGCGCCAGAATTCCATGATGAAGCGCCCAAATCCGGCAAGGACAAAGTAGACGCCTGTGATCACGCCTTGGATGATGCGTGCCTGATAGCGGCGGAAGAGGAAATAGAGCACGCCGAAACAGAGGAAGAGCCAGACGGCCTCATAGATCATAGTGGGGTGGAAAAGTGTGTCTTCCGGCAGGGTCCGAAACTGCGGCAGGCGGTATTCCATCGGGACACGCATCCCGAACCAATCCGAGCCCGTAGGTGGGCCGTAAAGCTCAATGTTGATGAAGTTGCCGAAGCGCCCGATGCCCTGACCGATCAGCAGGCCCATCAACGCTGCGTCGGCTAGCAGCCAGCCGTTGACCTTTTTGATGCGCACGTAGATGAGCAAGGCGATGACGCCGAAGATCACACCACCGAAGATGTTCATCCCCCCTGTGCGGGGGTTGATAATGGTCAGCGGGTCGCTCAAAGAGAAAACAGTGCTGCCGGCCAGCACAGCCTGCAACACATACCACAGCCGTGCGCCGATGAGGGCGGGGATCAGTATCCACAGCAACGCATCCCACACGTCATCGGGGTTGCCGCCCTCGCTCTCCACATGCTTGCTGGCGTAGAAAGCCCCCAGCGCAATCCCCACCGAGGCCAGCACGCCGTACCAGTAAATCAGCGGCACAGCCCCGCCTCCCCAGGGGATGCAGAGCGCCACGCGGCGCTGACTCATGCAGGTCAGCAGTTCTTGCCACATAAGTCCTTACCTCTTGTGTGCCTTGCTGCTAAGGGATAAGCGGCCCACCGAACAGAGGGCCGCTCACCAGCCGGATCGTCAAAGAGGGATGCTTATTCAATATACCCCAGCCCGCGCAATCGCTCCAGCAGCTCCGGGTTGTTGCTGTAATCCAGGTGGGCACCGGGAGCAATGCCGTCGCGCTGTGCTTCGGCGAGGGCCACGAACGCCTCCATTCGCTGCTCAAGGCGTAGCAGGTCGTTTTCGTAGCCGAAGGGATTATCTAGCAGGTTGACGGTTTCGAAGGGGTCACGGCGCACATCAAAGAACTCATCGGACTGGCCGCCGACGGTCATCAGCTTGACGCCATCGCCGTAAATTGCGCGGCGCATCTTGCGCACGCGGAAGCGCTCAATGGCTTCCGGATTGGTCATCTCCATGACGTTGATGAAGTTCTGCGGCGGGAAGGCCTCGGCGACCACAAACTCATCATCAGGCTCTTTCTGCGGCCCTTCAGCAGCGCGGGCAAGGCTGAGTTCTTCAACACGGTGGCCGTAGTGCTCAAAGGGGATACCTGCCGCTTCCAACACCGTATGGAAAATGCGCCGTGTGGAGATGGTGTGCTGCACACGCACACCCGCCGGGAACCTCTCCGGATAATGAATGAAGAGCGGGACGCGCACCAATTCGTTGTAGACCACAAAGGCATGGCCCATAAACTCGTGCTCGCCGATGCTCTCGCCGTGATCGGAGACGACAATCACCATCGTATGGTCTAGCAAGCCGGTGCGCTTGAGGACGCGGAACATCCTGGAGAGCTGGCGATCCTGATAGGCCACCTCGGCATCGTACATGTCGCTGAGGACGTGCTGTTGCGCCTCGGTGAGCGGCTCGATGAGGGGAGCCATCCAGCGGTAGCTCTCGGTGTTGAAACGCTGGACGAAGGCACGCGCCTCACGGTCGCGACGGAAGTAGGGCAGCCAATGGTCAATGGCCTTGCGCGGCGGATAATAGGGGAGGTGTGTCTCCATCAAGTTGATGAACATGAAGAGCGGGCGATCGCGGTGGGTGCTGGCATGATAGCGCAGATAGAGGGCTACATCCTGCAATGAGCGCCGCGTATTGCCCTTAAAATTGAACGTACGCGACCAAATGGGGACGAAAATGGGCATGGTCGCCAGTTTCAACAACAGCGGTGAGCGGCCAAATTGGCGCTCAATGGGGATGGATATCTTCTGCAATAATTCCGTCGCGCGGCGTTGCACGCGCTTCACCACGCTCATGTTGCCAAAGTCAGGGACATCCGGAAACGTGCCGCTATAGTTGTAGAACTTGTGGAAGCCACGCTTCAGGCCGTTGTCCAGCACGCTTATCAGCGGGTTGTTGCAGAAGGCCACCGTCTCGTAGCCGTGCTGCGCCAACAACTCGGCCATCGTGGGGATATCCTGCGGCAGCGCGGTGAATGACTGGGTGGCCTGATGGACGGTGGGGTACAAGCCGGTGAACATGGAAGCGTGGGAGGGGATGGTCCAGGGGGCGGGAGCAATGGCCCAGTCAAAGATGGTGGAGCGTTCAGCCAGCTGGCCCAGCACCGGCGTGGTATCCTTCGCGTAACCGTAAACCGACATGCGTTCGGCGCGGTGGGTATCCAAGACTAGCAAAATAATATTCGGCTTCTTCGGTTTTCTAACCCTCATCGCAGGGCAGTTTCCTCGCTTTCGGCGCTGATCACATTGCTAACGTATTGTATTCTATCGCAAGGAGAGGGGTTTGACCAAAGGCGGGACGCCGATCTTTTGGATATACCCTGAAGGCAATGTCCCTATTGACTGCCTGCCTTAGGTGCGGTAATATCCGCCCGCTGCGGCGCAGGGAGGACTTGCCGCCTGAGATACGACCAAGCGTCTTGAGCGAACCGCCAGTGCGTGCTATAATTCTGACGACTGCCGATGTAGCTCAATTGGCAGAGCAACGCTCTTGTAAAGCGTGGGTTATGGGTTCGAGTCCCATCATCGGCTTGCTCAGATTGTCCGAGGCGGGCAACTTGGGCGTGAAGGCGTGGGTCGGTGTCCCGAGCGGCAAAGGGGGCAGACTGTAAATCTGCTGGCGCAACGCCTTCGTAGGTTCGAGTCCTACCCGGCCCACCTGAAGCCTACAAAGAGGCTTCTGACACGCAGTACTCTTATCAACCACAGCGGGCCTGTGGCCTACTGTGACATATCCTTTGGGTCGGTGTCCCGAGCGGCAAAGGGGGCAGACTGTAAATCTGCTGGCGCAACGCCTTCGTAGGTTCGAGTCCTACCCGGCCCACTGGCCGACGGCTGTGGGGGGATGTAGCTCAGCTGGGAGAGCACCGCCTTTGCACGGCGGGGGTCAGGGGTTCGAATCCCCTCATCTCCATCGGTCTCTTGAATGGGTACACATTCGGTACATGCCCACGTAGCTCAGTAGGTAGAGCACATTCTTGGTAAGAATGGGGTCATGGGTTCGAGTCCCATCGTGGGCTTCAATTGTTGCCTGTTTTTCGGGCAGATAGCAATCTTAAGGGCAGAATGCCCACGCCGTTGAGGAGGTTAGACCAAGCATGGCCAAGCAAGTCTTTCAGCGCACGAAGCCGCATGTGAACGTGGGGACGATTGGACACATTGACCATGGGAAGACCACGTTGACGGCAGCGATCACGAAGGTGCTGGCGATGAAGGG
>DAOTYL010000355.1:0-3868 GCA_034434955.1 Anaerolineae bacterium
CGTCGAAGCGTTGTCGACCACCCACACGCTGGCCTCGGCGTTGGTGCGCATCAGGTCGTCAAAGAGCGAACGCAGGCACTCCAGCACGAGGTTGCGCACGTTCCAGGTGACGATGACGATTGCCAATTGGGGTTTAGCGGCCATGCGGCATAGTATACCCTAGCCGCCGCTGTATAGGGGCGGAGTAGCGGGGGGATCGGCGTCACACGAAGCGCTTGCGCAGTTCGGCGCTGGCGTAGTCCATGATGGAGACCGTGATGGCGATGAGCCACACCGCCATCCCCGCCGCGTTCCAGCGCGACTGGTTGATCCACTGGAACAGAATCTGACCGATGCCTCCACCTCCCACAAAGCCGATGATGGTGGACATGCGCACGTTGATATCCCAGCGGTAGATGGTGAAGGAGAGAAAAGGCGGGATCACCTGCGGGATGATGGCGTAAACGATGGTCTGCAAGCGATTGGCACCGGTGGCAGTGATGGCCTCAATAGGGCCGGGGTCAATGTTCTCAATAGCTTCGGAGTAGAGTTTGCCCAGCGCGGCGATGGTGTGCAGGGTGAGGGCAATGACGCCCGCGAACGGCCCCAACCCCACCCACACGGCGGCGATGACGGCCCAGATGATAGGCTCAATGGAGCGCACCACGTTCATGATGAAGCGCACCACGTAGTAGATGAGGCGTGTGGGAGCCGAATGCCACATCAGGTTGCGGGCGGCGATGAAGCTGGCCGGTATCGCCAGCACGATGCCGAAGGTGGTCGCCATGAGCGCCTGAAAGATGGTGACGATCATGCGCCCGATGGCGAGGTTGAAGTTCTCCGAAAGGCGCAGCGGCCCAAGCGCGGCGACTTGGCGGGCCTGAATCTCGTGAATCTGCACGCCTTGCGCCATGACGGGTGTGAGGTATTGGGGCGCACCAAAAGTAACACGGAAGTTACCTTGTGCATCGGTGGTGGTGTTGACCTTCTGACCCTCAAAGATGGGCTGGAACTCCTCGCCGATGGGGTCGCGCCACCAGATTTGGACGGTGTCGTTCGGCGCGAAGCCGCCGCCGTAGACGGTGAGCATGGTGCCCGGTTTGAGGCCCTCCCCCACGATGTACTCGGCGAACTCACCGCAGGGCGGGTCAACTGCCACCCAGGGCTGGCTGCCGTCGCCTTCCACCTGCTGGGGGATTTCGTTTTCCTCGCCGCAGGGGTTGCCGAACTTGGTGCGGGCGATGGTCAGCTGCTCCTCACGCTCAAAGGCGGCGCTCCAGGGCCAAATCACGCGTGTGAAGATGTTGAACGTGTCGGGGAACTCGGTAAAGAACTTGTGCAGGTCGACTTCCGTCACCTGCCAACCCAATAGGTAGGTATAGGCCAGGACAAGGGCAAGGCCGAGGCTCGGTGCGAAGCGCCGCTGCTGGCTGGCGCGGATCGCTGCGACCAGCACCCACAGCCAAAACAGCGCGGTGAGCACGATCAGCGCCGGTATCAGGCCGGGGAGCACGGTGAACTCGTGGGTGCGGCTGGACCAGAAGATGAGCAGGGCCATGACGATAGTCAGGATCGCATAGCCGATGCCGCGTGTTACTTGTCCGCTGTAAATGTGTCCCGCCCCTGGCAACACGGCGGAAAGCAGGGCAGCGATGACGGATGAGCGCCTGGCGGGTATCCCTGCACTCTCAATGGTGTGGCTTGGTGATGGGGATGGAGGTCTGGGTGAGTCTGCCATCGTGATTTTCCTCAGCCTACAAGACTGCCACCGATGCGCTCGGCTTCCTGCCCGTAGATTTCCTTGAAGCGCTCGTCTGTCATGCGGCGCACATCCTCATTGGTGCCTTCAAAGACGAGGCGGCCATCGCGCAGGCCGATGACGTGGGTGCTGTAGCGCTGCACAAGGTCAAGGTAGTGCAGGCTGCAGATGACGGTAATGCCGTCCTCTTTGTTTAGACGCTCGATCTGGCCCAAGATGGAGTGGGCCAGCACGGGGTCAAGGCTGGCAACCGGCTCATCGGCGAGGATAAGGCGTGGCTCCTGCATCAACGCACGGGCGATGCCCACACGCTGCTGCTGGCCGCCGCTGAGGGCGTCTGCCCGATTGTAGGCTTTATCCGTCAGGCCCACGCGCTCCAGAGCGGCCATGGCGCGTTCGTGTTCGGCCTTGGGGAAGTAGCCAACAAGGCTCCACAATGGGTTGACGTACCCCAAACGCCCACTGAGCACATTGGTGAGCACCGTCGAGCGGGTGACCAGATTGAACTGCTGGAAGATCATCCCGATCTGGCGGCGCACGCGGCGCAACTCTTCGCCCTTCAAGGCGGTGATGTCCACGCCGTCCCAGATGATGCGACCCTCAGTTGGCTCGATGAGGCGGTTGATGCAGCGCAAGAGGGTAGACTTGCCCGCCCCGCTGAGGCCGATGACCACCATGAAGGCCCCATCGGGCACCTCAAAACTTACGTTGCGTAGGGCTACCGTGCCATCCTCGTAGATTTTGGTGAGGTTCTCTACCTTCAGCATAAGGCGCTTTTGCTCTCCGTAGTGCCAGAGGGGGGACCCCTCCAATGGGAGGTCCCCCCTCTGGGGTATGCAGGCTACTTGACGAAATCCTCAATGTTCACGCCGGAGGCTTGTAGCACCTGGCGGAACGGGTCAAAGAAGGTGTCGTCTACCTGCTCCAGCCCAGCCCAGCTGTAGAGGTCCTGAAGCAGCGCCAGCTCCTCTTCATTCTGGGTCATTTCCAGCAGGGCGTTCACGATCGCTTCGCGCTTGTCCGCTGGGAAGTCAGGGCGGAAGCTAACCGTGTCATTGGGGATGGGCGGGCTGGTGGCAATCACCACCACCACGTCGTTCACATCCGGCAGCTCTTCCGCAACGTTGGTGCGGGCATCCACGAAGGTGGCGCCGGCGTCGCAGTCGCCGTTATAAACGGCGCGCACCACGCCATCGTGTCCGCCTGCGTCGATCACCTCAGTTAGATCGGTGTCCGGATTGATCCCCTCGGCACGCATGGCGATGGAGGGGATGATCCAGCCGGAGGTGGAGAACTCATCCGGACGGCAGAAGGTCTTGCCGGCCAGATCGGCGATGCTGGTGATGCCGCTGTCGGCGCGGGTGATGATCTGACCAGCGTAGGTCGTGGAGCCGAAGCGCACCGAAACGAGCGCCACCTCCGCGCACCCACGCGCCTTCGCGACCACGTAGCTGAAGGTGTTCAGCGCCCCGATGTGGGCTTCACCCGCGCACATGGCCTCAATGGAGGCGACGTAGCTGGTGGGCACTTCCGCCGTGATCAACAAGCCGGTCTTCTCCGAGAGCACGTCAGTGATGGCGGTAGCACTGGCCAGCACCTTCGAGGCGTCAGCGGAGGGCACAAAGGAGAAGATAATGGGCATCTCCTCGGTGCCGAGCTTGGCCCAGGGGTCTTCCGTCGGCTCAGGGGTTGGCTCTTCGGTGGGCACCTCGGTCACTTCCTCGGTGGGCACCTCGGTTGCTTCCTCGGTCGGCGGCGGCGCTTCGGTCGGCGTAGCGGGCGCGCAGGCCGCCACGATCAGGCTTACGGCTGTCAGAGCGCCGATCAGCAACAGCCACTTCCCATGCTTGAACATCTTCTCTCTCCTTATAGATGGCAGGAATAACAGTGAGGCTTGCTTTGAGAAGGCCCAACATCCAATCCTTGTCTGGCATCACCTCCTTTCTTTGTTATTGTACCACTCTTATCCGTCTGGAGCGGCTAGTGTGCCAGCGCAGCTACCTCAATGCCCGCTTCGTCCAGCAAAGCTTGCAAGGCGCCAAAAGCGGCGATGTCGGCTTCGCGCAGCGCATCCGCGCCTAGCAGGGCGGCTACTTCGCTGCGGTGCTGACGCAGCAGATCGATCAGCAC
>DAOTYL010000356.1:0-1690 GCA_034434955.1 Anaerolineae bacterium
GGGACACACCCGGTCCCATCCCGAACCCGGTCGTTAAGCCCGCCAGCGCCGAGGGTACTGCCGGGGCAGCCCGGTGGGAGAGCAGGCCATCGCCGCAAGACCTGTGCTCTTTTCCCCCCGCTTTGCCCTACGCGGGGGCTTTTTTCGTCGACCCCACTGTCGGCGCTCGCCAATCTGTGCTAACGTAATCCGTTATACCTTTCGATCCCACTCATCTGTAGGAGAGTAGCCATGATGCGGTTCCGACCAAAACTGGGACTTGTGCTGGGTGGAGGCGGCGCACGAGGCGGCGCCCATCTAGGTGTGCTGCGTGTGCTGAACGAACTGCACTACAAACCGGACGTGGTAGTAGGGACCAGTATCGGTGGGGTGGTGGCCGTTTCCTATGGGATGGGCTGGTCGGTGGAGTACATGGAAGACCTGCTGCGGCGCACCGACTTTGATGAGCTGATCAAGGTAGATCGCTCCGGCACAGGGCTGGTGGGCACACAAGCCATTGAGGCCGAACTGCGCCGCGCCTTCGGCAACGCAGACATGCGCGACCTCTCACCGCATGTTGCGGTGATGGCAGCGGACATTGTGCGCGGCGAGCGTGTGTTGATCGATCGGGGGCCGGTCGTCAAGGCGCTGCTGGCGACCACCGCCGTGCCGGGGCTATTTCCGGCAGTGCGGTGGGGAGAGCGCCTGCTGGTGGACGGTGGGATCGTGAGCAACGTGCCCGTGCAGGCGGCCTATGAACTAGGGGCGCGGCGCGTGGTGGCGGTGGACCTTGGGAGCGATATGGACCTGGGTTTAGCCCTGGCCGATGTCGGTTCGTTCAGCAAGCAGCTTCAGCGTGCGCTGTATTGGCTGCTCAACCTCTCACGGCGTCAAGCCGCTTTCGATGTCTTCGTGCGCTCCATTGTTTTTAGTTACAGCATGTTGACGCAGTATGAGTTAGCCCTTTATCCGCCAGATGTGCTTATCCGCCCACAGGTGAAGCGGGTAGGGCTGCTGGCGATGGAGCGCATCATGGAGACGATTGAGGCGGGCGAGCGGGCAGCATCCGGCGCAGCCCACGCTGTCAGCGCCATCATGCGGCTACGCTACCGACCCCCGCGGCGCGGGGCGGCCAGCCTGCCACCGCTGGCTGTAGCGGAGGAAGTCCACTAAGGACACAGAGGACACAAGAAGGGTTCAGAGTGGGAAGGCTGTGGGCCGCCCGAGCGTTCGCCGCACTGCCGGCTACCAGAACGGGCAGCCCTCTTGTGTATTTGCCCGCTTGTGTGGGCGGGAACGTCAGGTGCTCTTACAGCGGCTTAGGCTGGAAGACTCCCTTGGGAGTAGGAGGTTGGAGAATACACGCAGCGCTGGCAGGCGCATTACGTACTGCCGGAGGAAACCGGCGTTTCATGGGTCAGCCGATGCGTCTCGCCGTCGATCTCGATCACGAGCCGCGCCTCAGCGCAGTAGAGGTCTACGATGAAGCGATCATTGTGCTGTGCTCCTTACACCACGGGGGCCGCCCCTCAATCCTCGCTGCGCTCGGATTTTGACCCCCATGCATGCTGCGCATGCCTGGCAAGGGGATAGATAGGCCGTAGGGCTAATCAGGGGTGGAAAACCGCGCTTCGCTCGCGCTCAGGGATCAGAAAACAGAACACCAGAGACCAGAAAACAGAGCTAATAAGAGAGGGCACAACGGAAGCCG
>DAOTYL010000357.1:0-5015 GCA_034434955.1 Anaerolineae bacterium
TGGCGGCACGCACAGCTCCGGCGTGCGCTTCTGGAACTTGACCGCATCGCAACCGGCCAGACAAGCAGCGTCTATCAGCCGCTTGGCGATGCCAAGGTCGCCGTTGTGATTGATGCCGATCTCGGCCACAATGTAGACTGCACATCCGTCACCGATTTGTCTATCCCCAATGCGTATCTGAGCCATAACTAGCTGCCTAATCTGACTGTCGCTGCCTCAGGACAAGATCACATAGCTCGCGCACAGCACCCCTTCCCCCTGGGCGGGAAAGGACAAGGTGTGCTACTTGCAATACTTCAGGATGAGCGTCCGCTACGGCAATAGATACCCCCACCATCTTCAAGCAACTCAGGTCGTTCACATCGTTGCCGATATAAGCCACCTGCCACATCTCCAACTGGCGGGATTGTACTAACTCTGCGAGGGCTACATCCTTCCGCTCAAGCGCCTGCCAGCACTCTATCCCCAGCTTGCGGCATCGGGCGGCCACAACAGGGTTTGTCTCCGTCGAGAGCACTACCACCTCAATCCCCGCTTCTTTGAGGCGGGCGATGCCCCACCCGTCGCTGCGGCTGACCCACACGGCCTCTTTGCCCTCTTCGTCAACCAGCACGCGGTTGTCGGTCAGCACGCCGTCAAAATCCAGGACGAGCAGGCGGATCTGGCTGAGATCGGGGGCAGGTGGCTGGCGTCTGCGACTGGCCATCACCTGCTCGATCAATGCCAGATCGCCCGGTTCATCCACCTGAAGCGAGTCGAGGGGGTCCATGACGTACAGTGCGATCTTGCCGCCCAGCCGGTTAGACTGCTCGCGCAGCACCCACGGCTTGAAGATGTAGATCGAGCCGTTCTCTATGTATTCCGGCGCGCGCTCCTGCCTGCGTGGGCGCTGCCGGTAGTCGTAATTGACCGGTCCCGCCTGCCCATCGACCAGCCGCCATAGAAACGCGTGTGACGGCGCAACCGAAAGCAGTGAGTCGGCGCTTTGCTGCTGCAACGTCTCAATGGCCTTCTGGATGTCGTCAGGCTGACGCAGAGGCGAGGTGGCCTGCAGGAACACCACCAGATCGGGTTCGTAGCCCTCGCTATCCCGCAGGTGATCGAGCGCGTGCAGCAGCGCCGACTCAGACGTGGCCTCATCCCCGCTGATCTCCGCTGGCCGCCAGATGACCTCAGCGCCGTACTGTTCTGCCACCGCGGCGATCTCCGCATCATCCGTCGAGACGACCACCCGTGTGATGGCGGGCGTCGCACGGGCGTGCTCAATGGTGTAGGCCAGCAGCGGCTTGCCCGCCAGCGGCTGGATGTTCTTGCGCGGGATGCCTTTCGAGCCGCCCCGCGCCGGGATGATCGCCAGGACGTTCATTGCCGCCCCATAGCCCTGAGCAGTCGCTTTACGGCTGGCTTCAAATATAGCACATCGAGCCAGGTGGATATATAGCCCGTTTGGAACAGGCAGCGCGGGGCGTAAGCAGGCACAGCCAGCAGCGCCCCGATCGCAGCGAGCGGCTTGCCGCTGTGCCGTGCGTACTTGAGATAGCCTTTGGCCCTGTGGAGCCGCGCCGCGCGCCTGCGTTTGCGATCGTCGGCTGCGTCTCCGGAGAGGAACAGCAGATGCAGCCGGGCAAATTCGCGTGAGAACGGCAGGATGTCGGCACTGCTCTTGCTGGCGGCGTGCTGCCGGAACGCGCCATAGGCCCGCGCGGTGGTCACGACACCATACCGGCGGCAGACGCGGTACAGCAGCTCGCGGTCCATCGTGTAGCGCAGGTCTTCGCGCACACAGCGGCCAACCGTATCCAGCGCGGCGCGGCTGTAGAACGTCGAGACCTGGTGCAGGCGGTAGGGATGCCCCAGGCTGAGATCGATCGGACCAGCGTGTGGGATATGCGCGAGGTGGGGCATATCAGCCAACAGTGAGTGCTCGTCCATGTAGTAGAAGCTACCTACCACTGCGCCACAATCCCGATGCTGCGCCCAGAGAGCGGCAGCGTGCCCAAACGCGCCCGCAAGATACAGGTCGTCGCTGCTGAGAAACGTAATGATCTCCCCCGTGCAGCGCTCAAAGCCCTTGTTGATGGCGTGGCTCTGCCCCCGGTCAGGCTCGCTGACCCAGTAAGCCAGCCACGGCGCGTACTTCTCAATGATGGCCGCGCTGCCGTCCGTGCTGCCGCCATCGATCACAATGTATTCGAGGTCGGGATACCCCTGCAGCAGCACCGAGCGCACCGCTTCCTCCAGATACTGCCCCTGATTGTAGGAAGGCGTCGCGACGCTGATGCGCGGCCACGCTGAGCCGTCCGGCAGAGCGGTGGGCAGGGGTGCGCTCTGCTCCGTCCACGGCCAGCCCGTTCTACCGGGCGGCGCGGGGGGAAGGTCGGCCAGCATGGGGCAGCGCACCGTTCACACCTCCAGCAGATACGGCTCCCAGAATGCCCGATCCCATCTGGCCCACGCGTGGCAGCCAAAGGGAAGCTGTCTGCCGTTCTGCTCAAAACAATAGCGGGGCGCGCGCTCAAAGGCAAAGCGCAGCCCGGCATCCACCGGCGCGATCCTGAAATCCGGGTAAAACAGCCTCGCCCGGTCAGACCAGAAATGATCCTCATTCAGGCTGTAGGCGGCTGCATACGCCTCCGCGCCCTGCCTGACCTGCCGCAGCACGCGCGCCCGCTTCACCAGCCGCGCCAGCCCCCTGAACCTGTGGCGGACATCAGCCAGCGGCGTGCGGAGCAGATCGGTGAGGTATGGCACCGGCTCGCTGACGTAGCGCCCGGAGCCCAGCACGCGCAGGAAGCTCTCGACCCTTCTCAGCGAGAAGCCGCCGTTGCCGCAGCGCGAGAATCCCCGCTGCGGATGGTTCTTGTCCTTCAGCCACGGCGCACCGATGTAGTCATAGCCCGCCGCGCACCACTCCACAAGCTGGTCGGAGAAGACCAGCGCGTCAAGCTGATAGATCAGGATGTACTCGTAGCCGCTGAACGCCTCGTAGAACTGGCGCGAGAGCAGCAGGCGGCTGTAGGAAGCGGTGCCGGTGAAGAAAGCATCATCGAAGCGCCGGATGCCGAAGCCGGGGATGCTGATCGCCAGCGACTGCGGGGCCACGATGAAGCGCTCATACCCGCCCAGAAAGCGCAGCAGATGGCGCAGCGATACCTGTTCATCGGCCGTCAGCGGCTCGCGGTACACTGGAATGACGATGGCGGCCGAAAGCACATTGTGCGGCGATGTCATCGCGGCTTCTTACACCTGTGTGCTCATTGCCGACAGCCGGTTTCTTATACGCTGCAATGATTGCTCAACATCGCTGGTCACTTTCCGGATAGCGTCCTGCCCCAGTAGCGATTTACAGACTCCCTCAGCCCGATCAAGGAGGGCGGGAGCAATCAGGTGCGGATTAGGCTCACCGGGGAATTCCTCTGCGATGATCTGTGAAACCCCTCGTGCAAACAGCACTGTGGCCAATGCCTTCTCCTGCCGAAGGGGGACGCCCTGCACATTCTCAAGAATGTCCCCACGACGTTTCTGTATCTTCAAAGTCCACGTGCTGACGCCCTCAAAAGCAGTGAGATGGGCGCAAATGTCGGGCGGGGCGATAACAACGTCATAGCCGCGGCGTAGAAGCTCTACATTGGCCAGGTCTGCTGTATCATAGGGCCAGTTGTAACCCTGAGAAAGTGGGGAGCGATCAGCTCGGAACGACAGTTTCTCAGCCAACCAGATGTCTCGTCTCACCACTAGGCAATGCGACCCCATAGGCTGGGAAACTGTTTCTCGCATTACGCTGCTCACCTGTATCCTGGGGTGCAAAGACACTACTGCCGCGTTGGGATTGCTCTCCAACTGCTCTGTCGCCCAGTTCCAGGGGATTTCGTCCATGAAGAAGATGTCATCGTCGCTTACAAGCACATACCCAGCCCGGCAGACCCGTTCCATGAACAGGTCAAGCTTCTTACCATGGTCATAGTTCAACACGGGGAGCACAGTATCTGCACGCTCCCCACAGCGGCCGCGCGGATACCCCCCGGAGCAGTCTCCCACAATGACGTTTGTGGGCGTACTGATGGCCGCCTTGATAAACCTGCTCCACAGGGCGGTCATCTTGGGCACAACAGAGAATGTGATGCAGTCAACCCTGCCATCGTGTTCTGGTTTGCAAGTAGCAGCGCCGACCTTAATTGCCGCTGTTCCCAACACACAGCGTGCGACAGCGCGTATACCACCATGATACCGGTAGTTTCGCTTCCACTCGCTTTGCATTGCGCGGTAGGTTGCAGCTACGTATCTAATCCACCCATACAAGCTCATACTGTCCTTAGCCCCCTACGGCCCTCATGATGAAACGCTCAAAATGCTCGTAGAACGCTTGTCGCGAGAATATCTGCTTCAGAGTAAGCATGCTCTCTACCGACTTGTCATATAAAACGCCATCTAGAAAAGCCTCGATGCTCTTGGCAAGCGCTCGCGAGTCGGGCACAGTGCAAGCCACCCCGCATTGATGATCCTGAACAAACCGGACAACAGAGCAATCTGCTGGCCCAAACGCCAGGATTGGTCTCTGAGCTTCAATATAGGAATGGGCTTTTGTGGGAAAAGCAATGCGGCGGGAGCTCTCATGGCTGTCAAACCAGAAATTCAGGAATGATATGTCAAATTCAGCAAGGTGCTCTCTGAACTTCTGCCCAGTGATCCAGCCTTTCACCTCAACCTCAGGAGCATGTAGATGATCGGGTAGGTCGCCAAGATGAAGGATTCGGAACTTCCTATTCGGGTACTTGCCGCTAAGTTGTCTGACAGCGTCAATGAGTATTGCCCAATTTGCTTCGGACACAACACTGCCAACTGAGCCTATCGTAAACAGAACCCGCGAGGGATCGAAGTAGATTGGAGGCAAACATTGGTCTGTCTCGACGCCAACGTACAGTAATTCACACTGGATACCGTATTGTGCGTTGTATTCGGCTGCCATACCTGGTGAGATTACACCCCAGCTGGAGGCGGCTTTGAGAGTTCGTTCA
>DAOTYL010000358.1:0-8656 GCA_034434955.1 Anaerolineae bacterium
TGAGCCGGTGATTCACCTGGGGATTGGAGAGCCGAAGAACAAGGCCCCCATTACCGCTATTTTGAGTTCCGCAGCCCGATTAAAGGAGGGGGATATAAAATATGCCCCCACCGATGGGATGCCCTCGCTGAAGCGTGCCATCATCCGCTACACCGAGGAAAACTACGGCCGCCTTGTTGCGCCTGAGAACGTGATCGTCTCCATCGGCGCCAAGCAAGCACTGTTCAACCTGCTGGTCTCCATCATTGACCCGCAAGACGAAGTGATCATCCTCGCTCCCTACTGGGTCAGCTACCCGGAGATGGTGAAGCTCGTGCACGGCGTGCCGGTGATCGTCCGTCCGGAGGATGGCACCTTTCACCCGCGCATGGAGGACATTGAGCAGGCAGTCAGCTCGTACACCAAGGCGATCATCGTCAACAGCCCTAACAACCCCTCTGGTGCTGTATTCTCCGAAGAGTTCATCGCCCAGATCGTGGACTTCTGCGAGCGGCGCGGCATCTACCTCATCTGCGATGACATCTACCACAAGTTGGTCTTTGACGGCGTACAGGCCGCTCCGGCTTACCGCTTCACAAGTCGCGATGTGGAGAATACGCGGGTGATCGTCATTAACGGCGTCTCTAAGCTTTACGGCATGACGGGCTTCCGCATTGGTTGGGCCATCGCCAACCGCAAGTTGGTGGAAGCCATGACCAACATTCAGGCGCAGACGACCTCCTGCCCGCCGATTGTCTCGCAGGCTGCCGCCGAGGGCGCCCTGCTGGGGATGCAGAGTATTGTGGAGAACCTGCGCTTGACTATCCAGAACAACCGCGACGTGCTGATGCACGAGATGCGCTCCTTTACCGATGTGCACCTCATTAAGCCACAGGGCACTTTCTATGCCCTGCCGGACTTCCGTGCCTACACAAGCAACTCTACCGAGCTGGCCAATTTTCTGCTGCGCAAGGCACTGGTTGTCACCGTGCCGGGAAAAGAGTTCGGCATGGAAGGGTATCTGCGCATCAGCTTCTCCGGCTCGGTGAAGGACATCAAGGAAGGCATCGCGCGCATCAAGTGGGCGCTTGATCCCAACGCTCCCAACGAGATTTACATTGGCGACCGCAAGCTGGTGAGGGACTGGCTATGAACAACCTCCTCAACATCAAGACCCCCGCGCAGGAACAGGCTGCTGACCTCAAGAGCGATTACGGGTTGTCCCAACACGGCCTGATCAACCTCAATACCATCTACTGGAACCTGCCCAGCGAGGCGCTCTATGAGGAAATCGTCTTCCGAGGCGAAGGGCGTATCGTGTGCGGAGGGCCGGTGATTGTTAACTCCGGCAAGCATACTGCCCGCGCGGCGCAGGACAAATACATCGTGCGCGAGCCGTCCAGTGAGGGGCACGTCTGGTGGGGTGAGTACAACCGACCACTCGCGCCGGAGAAGTTCAACGAGATTTTCAGCCGTCTGCAAGGCTTCCTGCAAGGGCGCGATGTGTTTGTGCAGGACTGCTACGTAGGTGCCGATCCCGAATATCGGCTGCCGGTACGCATCATCACCGAGTATGCTTGGCACTCACTGTTTGCCCGCAACATGTTCATCCGCCCCCAGAACCGCGAGGAATACCGCCAGCACGTGCCGGAGTTCACGGTGCTGGCAGTGCCCTCATTCAAGGCCTTTGAGCCGATCGATCAGACCCGCACAAGTACCTTCATCGCGCTGGATTTTGCCCAGCGCCTGTGCCTCATCGGCGATACGGCCTACGGCGGTGAGATCAAGAAATCCATCTTCACCGTGATGAACTACCTGCTGCCCTTGCAGGGCGTGCTGCCCATGCACTGTTCGGCCAACGTAGGGCCGGATGGCGACACGGCGCTCTTTTTCGGGCTTTCGGGCACAGGCAAGACGACGCTTTCCGCCGACCCTAAGCGGGGGCTGATCGGCGACGATGAGCACGGTTGGGATGATAACGGCATCTTCAACTTCGAGGATGGCTGTTATGCCAAGGTGATCCAGCTTTCGCCCACCGCCGAGCCGCAGATTTACCGTGCCATCCACCGCTTTGGAGCGCTGCTGGAGAACGTGATCTACGACCCTACAACGCGCCTTATTGACCTTGATGATGACAGTATCACCGAGAACACCCGCGCTTCCTACCCGCTGAGCTACATCGAGAACGCCGTGCCGCAAAAGATGGGAGGCCATCCACGCAACATCATCTTGCTGACCTGCGATGCACAGGGTGTATTGCCACCTATTGCCCGCCTGAGCGTAGAACAGGCACTCTATCACTTCATTTCGGGTTACACATCCAAAGTGGGCGCGACGGAGATCGGGCTGGGCGAGGAGCCGGAGATCACCTTCAGCACCTGCTTTGGGGCGCCGTTCATGGTGCATCATCCGATGGTCTACGCTGAGCTGCTGCGGCGCAAGGTGCAACGCTACGGGACGCACTGCTGGCTGCTCAACACCGGCTGGGTGGGTGGCCCCTACGGAGTGGGCAAGCGCATCAGCATCCGCCACACACGGGCGCTGCTGAATGCCGCGCTTTCCGGCGCATTGCTGGATGTGGAATACTACGAAGACCCGATCTTCGGCTTTGTAGTGCCCAAGAGCTGCCCAGATGTCCCGGAGGAAGTGCTTTACCCCGCCCGCTCGTGGCCCAGCGAAGCCGATTACTGGAGCAAGTATCGCCAATTGGCCGCCCGTTTTGCGGATAACTTCAAGAAGTTCGCGCCGGATTGCCCTCCAGAGGTGCGGGAGGCCGGGCCGAAGTTGTAGGGCACAGGGCAAAGCGTTGGTCAGTGTATCTGCTGGGCGCGATCGGCAATAGCGCCACGTGCTGTAAGCGGCATATCCGCCCCGGGACGGTCAGATGGGGCGGGGGCCTTCTCCACCCGCACAGCGCAGATTTTGTAGTCCGGAATCTTCGCGCGGGGATCGATCAGGTTATTGGTCAGCAGGTTAGCCGCCGCCTCGGCAAAGTGGAAGGGGATAAACACCGTCCCCTCTGGCGAGCGCCCTGTAACCAGCACCCGGAGCACAATCTCGCCGCGCCGCGAAGAGACCTTCACCCAGTCGCCGGTGACAAGACCTAGCCGCTCGGCATCGTTGGGATGCATCTCAACGGTGGCCTCCGGCCAGATAGCATCCAGCGCCGAGCGACGGGTGAGCGTCCCGCCGTGCCAGTGGTAAAGCACCCTACCTGTGGAGAGGATGAAGGGATACTCATCGTCCGGTAATTCGCTCTGGGTACCATACGACAAAGCCCAGAACTTGCCTCGTCCACGGGGGAAGCTCTCAGCGAACAAATACGGTGTGCCCGGGTGATCGAGGTCAGGGCAAGGCCAGTGCACGCCGCCCTCGCGCTCCAATCGCTCGTAGGTGATGCCCCAGAAGTCCGGCGTCACACGGCGCATTTCTTCCCAAATGTCGGAGGGGTGCGCGTAGTCAAAACCGGCGCTGGCCGATCGCCCTAGTTTGGCCTCCACGCGCCGCGCCAGATCGCAGATGATCTGCCAATCAGGGCGAGCCTCGCCGGGCGGATCAATCGCCTTGCGCACGCGCTGCACGCGCCGATCGGAGTTGGTAAACGTGCCATCCTTCTCGGCGAACGAGACAGCAGGCAAGATCACATCGGCCATCTCGCCGGTACTGTTGACGAAAATATCTATGCAGGCGATGAACTCCAGTTGCTCCAGCGCATGGCGGGCGTGGTTGATGTTCGGCTCGCTGGTCATGGGGTCCTCACCCATAATGAGCATCGCCCGGATGCGCCTTTCTAGCGCCGCATCCACCATCTCAGTGATGGTCAATCCGGGCACAGGGTTGAGCGCGACACCGTTCCATTCGCGCTCAAACTTGGCGCGCACGGCGTCGTCCTTGACGAGCTGATAAGCGGTGAAGAAAGGCGGCAGGGCGCCGCTGTCCGAGCAGCCCTGCACGTTGTTCTGTCCGCGCAGAGGGTTGAGGCCTGTGCCCGGCCTGCCGATGTGTCCGCACATGAGCGCCAAGTTGGTGATCGCCAGGGCGTTCTCTGTGCCGTGCACGCTTTGTGAGATGCCCATCCCCCAGTAGATAGCAGCGGCTTTTGCCGTTGCATACAAGCGCGCCGCTTGACGGATGTCCTCGGCGGGTACACCTGTGATCTGCTCAGCCCACTCCGGCGTGCAACCCTCCAGCGACTCTACATACTCGGCGAAGCCCTCAGTGCGCTCGCGGATGAACTGCTCGTTATAAAGTCGCTCCTTGACCACCACGTGCGCCATCGCCTGCCACAGCGCCACATCGGTGCCGGGATGGTGGCGCAGCCACAATACGGCGAAATCGGTCAGTTCGATCTTGCGGGGGTCTATCACGATCAACTTCGCGCCGTTCTTACGCACCGCACGCTTGAGAAAGTTGCTGATCACAGGGTGCGCCTCGGTGGTGTTGGAACCGGTGACGATGAACGTATCCAGATGCTCCATCTCGGCGATGGAATTGGACATGGCACTGGAGCCGATGGCCAGCTGTAAGCCTGTCACGCTGCCTGCGTGGCACAGTCGCGAGCAGTGATCGATGTTGTTGGTACCCAGCACCGCCCGCACAAACTTCTGGAAGACGTAGTTATCCTCATTGGTGGCCTTGGCACAAGCCACCGCGCCGATGGTGTCGCCGCCATGCTGACGCACAATGGCGGCCAACCGATCGGCCACGAGATCGAGCGCCTCGTCCCAATCGGCCTCACGCCACACAGAGGGCACACTGCGTGGCTGGTCGGTATTGGTGCGGATGAGCGGGCGCCACACCCGCGAGGGATGGTGCACGTAATCCACCCCAAAGCGCCCTTTGACGCACAACATGCCGTAGTTCGGCGCGGCATCAAAGGGCGCATCCACGCGGTAAATACGGCCATCCTTGATATGGAGGTCGATCTGGCAGCCCACGCCACAATAAGGGCAGGTGCTACGCACCACGTTATCAGGCTGGATCATGACTTCCCCCTACGTCTTCAACCTTCTGGGTCCCACAGAGTACTGCGCCTCAGTACACACGAGAAAGTATACCATAATTATCTCCATTAGTAATGGGCCGCCCTCTCTATAGGGATGTTGCAACCTGCTACATTTGGCTTATACTCTGGTTGCGTTTCAACCCGCCCGAAAAGCGGTGTATCTTCTATCTTTGTTGGCGGACGCTTTTTCCATAAACCCCAGACCCCCAACGTTTGACGGAGAGAATCTATGCGACCAATCGCAACCTATACGGTTGTCTCGTCCATGCCCGAACCGCTCGCCCGTTTGCCAGAGCTGGCTTATAACCTGCGCTGGACTTGGGACCACGAGACGATCGATCTCTTCCGCCGCCTCGGCAGTGAGCTATGGGAAGAGACGGGGCACAATCCGGTGCGGATGCTGGGGTTGATCAGCCAGAATCGGCTCAACACCCTCGCTCAAGACGAGGGATTCCTTGCCCATTTGGAGCGCGTGCTGGCGGCATTTGATGAGTACATGCAAAGCCGCCACAAAGCTTGGTACCCCAGCGAGTATGGCACAGAAGAGAAGCCGCAGATCGCTTACTTTTCGCTTGAGTTTGGCCTCACAGAGTCAATCCCCAACTACTCGGGGGGACTAGGCGTGCTGGCCGGCGACCACCTCAAAGCATCCAGCGACCTAAATGTACCGCTCGTAGGAGTAGGCCTACTGTACCAGCAGGGCTATTTCCGCCAGTACCTCAACGTGGATGGCTGGCAGCAGGAGCTATACCCCGACAATGACTTCTACACCATGCCCCTGCGCCTTGTGACCGACGATTCCGGCGAGCCGGTGCGCATCAGTGTGGAGCTACCCGGACGCTCCGTTTACGCCCAGATTTGGCGTGTACAGGTGGGGCGTGTGGACCTCTACCTATTGGATACCAACATTCCCCAGAACACCCGTGAGGACCAAGACCTGACCGATCAGCTTTACGGCGGCGACCGCGAGATGCGCATCAAACAGGAAATCTTGCTTGGCATTGGCGGAATGCGGGCACTCCACGCATTAGGCATCGAACCAGCAGTGTGCCACATGAATGAAGGGCATTCCGCCTTTCTCGCGCTGGAACGTGCCCGTATCCTCATGGAGCGTCTGGGCTTGCCTTTCAAGAAAGCAGCACTGATTACCTCGGCGAGCAACATTTTCACTACCCACACGCCTGTTGCGGCAGGCAACGACTACTTCGCCCCCGATTTGGTAGAAAAGTACTTCAAGGATTACCGCACACAGCTGGGCCTCTCGCAGGAGGAGTTTCTGGCGCTGGGCCGCGAGAACACCCACAACGGCGATGAGCACTTCTGCATGACCATCCTTGCGCTGCGCATGTCGGCCTACGCCAACGGTGTGAGCCGCCTGCACGGTGAGACCGCCCGCGCCATGTGGCGAAACATATATCCCCGCATCCCTGTGCGCGAAGTGCCGATCACTTCTATCACCAACGGCGTACATACCTTCTCGTGGGTCTCCAAAGACATGGCGCAGCTCTTTGACCGCTACATCGGCCCGCGCTGGCGTGAAGACCCTACCGATCCGCGCGTGTGGGAGCGTGCCTCGGCCATCCCCGATGAAGAGTTGTGGCGCACCCATGAGCGTCGCCGCGAACGTCTGGTAGCGTTTGCACGTCAACGCTTGGTCGCACAACTAGAGCAACGCGGTATGCCCCCCGCCGAGATCGAGGCCGCCCACGAGGCGCTCGACCCGGATACGTTGACGATCGGTTTTGCACGGCGCTTTGCCACCTACAAACGCGCCACCTTACTGCTCAAGGACCCCGAGCGCTTCATGGCGCTGCTATGCGGTGAGCTGCCCGTCCAGTTTATTTTCGCGGGCAAAGCCCATCCGCATGATGTGGAAGGCAAAGAGTTCATCCGCCAGATCGTGCACTTTGCACGCACGGCAGGCTGCCGCAACCGTATTGTCTTCCTTGAAGATTACGACATGGTCATGGCACGCTATCTAGTGCAAGGCTGCGATGTGTGGCTCAATGTGCCGCGCCGCCCCCTGGAGGCCAGCGGCACAAGCGGCATGAAGGCCGCTCTCAACGGCGTGCTCAACTTGAGCACACTGGATGGCTGGTGGGCCGAGGCCTACCGCCCCCAGATCGGATGGGCCGTCGGTGCTGGGGAGACCTATGCCGATACAGAGATGCAGGACTACATTGAGCGTAACGCCCTCTACGACTTGCTGGAAAAGGACATCATCCCTGCCTTCTACAATCGTGGGGCCGATAACCTGCCCCGCGAATGGATCGCCCGCATGAAGGCCTCTCTGCGCGAGCTGGCCCCCATCTACAACACAGCCCGCATGGTCAAGGAGTACACGCGGCGCTTCTACTTCCCAGCTCTGGAGCAAGCCCGTCGCCTCAGCGCTAACCACTACGAGAAAGGCCTGCTGCTGGCCGATTGGATCGTTACGTTGGGGCAACACTGGGAGGAGCTGCGCATTGGTGAGGTGACCACTTCCCTCCATGCTCAGGTGCGTGCTGGCGAGGCGCAGCAGGTAAAGGTGAGGGTGTATCTGGGCAACATCTCAGCGGAGGATGTGGCCGTGCAGTTCTATGAAGGAGTGCTGGACAGGCAAGGTGAGATCGAGCGTGGGCGGGCGCACGACATGCAATATCTCGGCCCCGATGAGCAGGCACCCGGTTGGCACGTCTACAGCCTAGAATTCGCCCCAGAGGTCAGCGGACGGCACGGCTACACCATCCGCGTGATACCACGCCATGCGGAGCTGCGCAATCCTTTGCGCTTGGGGTTGATCACTTGGGCAGGCTGAACGATCCCGGGGCTATAGGATGTACCGTCCCCGCCGCAGCGTCTGGCTCGGCTACGGCAGCAGTCTCCTCGTAGGGAAGCGGACGGGGTGTGAAGGCGCCATAAGCGTAGTACCATACCTCGCGATCCGGATATAGGCTAAGCACATAGGCGGTGAGGTCTGGGCGCAGGTCGTGCGCGGCGACAACCGGGCCATCCAGCCAAGGGGAGTTCAGCGCGAAGAACTCGGCATACTCAATCCAACGCCTGCCGCGTACCATCACCAGCACACGGTCGCTGCGGCGTAGCGTCTCGAGCTGCTCGAGTGGGGTACGTTGAATGCCATACAGACCATGCCAATAGGCGAGCCTGCCGGGCAGGTAGAGGAGCACGTTCACTGCGAGCAGTGCCGCCAGCAGGGGATAGACCGGCCACGCGCTGCGCAGCCTCCCCTGGCCTAGAAGCGCCTTAGTATCCCACTTCCCCCTTCCAATCACCAGCGCCACCGATCCGCGCAGCCCCAGCGCGGCCAGAATCGCCAGCCCGGCATGGCCCTCATAGTAGTAGCGCGGCCCATAGACTTGCGCCCCGACCCAATAGGCCACATGTACGACGACTAACGCCACGAACGGCCCAGCAAGCAAGAAAGGCCAGCTCCTGCGTTCCGGTCGCAGAGCCTTGAATGCAAAGATAAGGCCCAGAATGAGCGGCACCCAACTGGCGTCCTTCCAGCCGAACAACTCGCTGGCCCACAAACGTAGGTCCCTGCCTGCTGTGATCAGTCCCTGACGCAACGTGTGCCCATGACGGCCAAATTCGGGGCCAAAGCCCAGGCGATCGTAGGGCCACACCATCGTGTAGAGGTTGGTGGTGGGGCTGCCGGTGGCCACGTAAAGA
>DAOTYL010000359.1:0-8953 GCA_034434955.1 Anaerolineae bacterium
CCACTGCGATTTGAAACATAGAGCGCCGTTGCTCAATCAGTGGGATGAGCGGCTTGGGCCGTTGTGCCCGACTGAGCGGCCACAAGCGTGTCCCGGCACCGCCGGCCATGATCAGTGCATAAGCGTTGTTCATGAGACTCCCATCTACTCTTAGGCGCGCACGTAAGTCATCGGCCCAACCTGGCGCACCATGCCCTTTAGTTCCAGCGTCGCCAGCGCACTGCTGACCGCTGCCACAGTCAGCCCTATCCGCCGCGTCAGTTCGTCAACATGCAGTGGCTCAGCGGATAGGCCTTCCAGCACCTGCTGCTCTACATCGCTCATCGGCGCTAGGACGCGGCGAGCGCTTGTATACTCTGCCACGCGCTCCAGATTCAGCACGCTCAACACATCCTGCGCCGAGATCACAGGGTGTGCGCCGTCTTGAATGAGGCGATTGGTCCCTGTGCTGCCCTGCGCTGTAATGTTACCCGGCACAGCAAATACCTCGCGCCCTTGTTCCAGCGCATGGCTGGCCGTGATCAAGGCACCGCTTTTTTCGCCTGCTTCCACGACCAGTACCCCGCGTGCCAGCCCGCTGATCACACGGTTGCGTGGCGAGAAGTTGACGCGCAGGGGCTGGGTCCCCGGCGGGAAGATGGTTACCAGTGCGCCATGCCGGATGATCTCCGCTGCCAGCTGGCGGTGTTCCGGTGGGTAGATCATGTCCAGCCCGCAAGGCAACACAGCGATGGTGCGCCCCCCTACCTCAAGCGCGGCGCGGTGGGCGTCGGAGTCCAGCCCCCGCGCCAGCCCGCTGACGATGGTCAGGCCGTTGGCAGCCAGCTCAGTCACCAACTGGTGCACAACCTGACGGCCATATGGCGTTACAGCGCGTGTCCCCACCACGGCCAGCGCCCATTCATCGGTTTCGGTCAACGTGCCGCGCAGATACAGTACGGGCGGGGCATGGTCAATGGCCCGCAATTGGGCCAAGAGCACAGGATACTCTGCGTCGTCCCAAGTCAACACGGCGACGCCCAGCCTATCGAGCCGAGCCAGCTCGGCCTCCAGATCGAGGCGCTGGCGCAATTGCAGCAGGTTGTCGCAGGCACGGCGCCCCAATCCGGCGTTAAGCAACGCCTCACGTGGGGCGTGCCATGCTTCGCGCAGCGAGCCAAAATGCTGGAGCAAGAGCCGCACACCGGCTGGGCCAACGCCCCTGACATAGTTAAACCCAACCCAATACTGCCGCTCGCTCACGGACTACGATCCTGTATTCCCTGCAGGGCTGATTACATTACCAGAAACAGCGTGCCTGTCAAGGGTAAACAGGGCAGCGGTCGCCTTGATTGTGCCTGTCATGTCCCTCAAGGCCGCGTGTAGGGATCGTACAGCTTCGTGTATTCTTGAAGTGCATAGCGGTCGGTCATGCCGGCAATGTAGTCGCACACCACGCGGGCCAGCGGTTCGTCGCTCTCTTCCAGCCGCTGCTTAACCGAATCCGGTAGCTGGTCGGGTTCTGCCATGTAGGCGTTGAATAACTCTGTGATGAAGCGTTCGGCTTTCTGCGCCATGCGCACCACGCGGTAGTGGCGGTACATGTTCTGGTAGAGGAAGTCTTTTAGCTCGCGTACTTTGACAGCCATCTCATCGCTGAAGCCGATCACGGTGTGCGGCAGGGACTGCAACTCATCGACCGATTGGGGATTGGCTGCCGCTAGGCGGTTGTGGGTGGCCTCGCAGACATCACGCACCAGAATCCCGATCAGGCGGCGGATCAAGCGGTGACGCATCAGCTCATCAAACTCGTCAGTCTTGAAGCCCAACTCGCGCCGGCCCAATTCCCACAGCGCCAGGCCGTCGAGCTGGCGCGGTGTGATGAGGCCCGCGTAGAGACCATCATCCAGATCGTGGGCGGTGTAGGCGAGCTCATCGGCTATGTTGGCGATTTGCGCTTCAAGATGGGCAAGTTTATCCGGCGCGTATTCCGGCCCGACCGAGCTGACGTCATACTCCGTCTCATGCTTGACGATGCCCTCCCGCACCTCGTAGGTCAGGTTGAGGCCGGGGAAGTCGGGGTAACGTCGCTCTAATTGGGTAACGATGCGCAGCGCCTGCTGATTGTGGTCAAAACCGCCGTGATCCCGCATCAGACGCGCTAGACTGATCTCGCCCGAATGCCCAAAGGGTGGATGGCCGATGTCATGCACCAAACACACTGCTTCCACGAGGTCCTCGTTGGCGCCCAACACACGGGCAATGGTGCGCCCGATCTGTGCGACCTCCAGCGTGTGCGTCAGACGGGTGCGGTAGTAATCCCCCTCGTGGTTAACGAATACCTGTGTCTTATACTCCAGCCGCCGGAAGGCCGTCGTATGCAGGACGCGATCGCGGTCGCGCTGGAAGGCCGTGCGGTAGCGCGGCTCTTGCTCCGGATAAACGCGCCCCCGCGAGTTGGCACTCTTCACGGCGTAGGGGGCCAGCGTGCGACGCTCGTACTCCTCGATCTGTTCACGCCTGACGAGCATAGTTGTCCGTCCCTATCGCGTGCCTTGTGAGGTGCTTTACGGCAGTCTAGCACCCCTGGTGATGGGTGTCAACGGGGGATGAGGTACAAAAAAGCGCCCCTCTCCACCGGAAAGGGACGCCGATGGTGGCAGAAGGATGGTTTATCCCTCCGGCAGGAGGAAGCTTGCCACGGCGTTGGCCAGGATCGTCGCCCCGATCACCAGTGCCTCTTCGTCCACATCAAAACGCGGGTTGTGGTGCGGATAATTCAGTCCCCGTTGCTCGTTGGCCGACCCCACGAAAAAGTAGCAGCCCGGGATGGCATCCATGAGGTATGACATGTCTTCCGATCCCATCGTGCGCACATCACCCAGCACGTTCTCTGCGCCGACCACTTCGGCGGCCAGCGCAGCGATGCGTCCAGCAGTTGCCGGATCGTTATCCACCGCCAGCGTCATGGGCGAAATGGTCACCTCGGCTTGACAGCCCATTGCCGCTGCCACGCCTTCGCAGATCGAGCGCAGGCGTGCACGCACCATCTCTTGTGTGGCCTTGCGATAGGTGCGCAGCGTGCCTTTCATCTCTACCGTTGGCGGGATGACGTTGAAGGCGTCCCCCCCTCGGATCATCCCCACCGAGATCACTGCTGTGTCCAGTGGGTCCACGTTGCGGCTAACGACGGTCTGCAGCGCCGTAATGATCTGCGCCGCCGCGGCGATAGGGTCTTTTGTCTGATGAGGAGCGGCGCCATGCCCGCCGTAGCCGCTGATCACACAGTGCCAATCATCCGCTGCGGACATGCACGGGCCGGGCGTGACGCCTACCTTGCCCACCGGCAGGTTGTTCCACAGGTGCAGGCCGAGGGTGACGTCGGGGCGGGGGTTCTCCAGCACACCGTCCGCGATCATGGCCAGCGCGCCCCCGCCGATCTCCTCGGCGGGCTGGAAGACGAACTTGATACGACCGTGCAAGCGGTCGCGCTGGGCGCTCAATACTTTGGCGACAGCCAGCCCAATGCTGACGTGCCCATCGTGCCCACAAGCGTGCATTTTGCCCGGCACGGTGGAGATATAGTCCGTCTGGTTTTCCTCTTGGATGGGCAGAGCATCCATGTCAGCTCGCACGAGCACCGTGGGGCCATCGTGGCCACCTTCAAGCACCCCTACCACGCCGGTCTTGCCGACGCCGGTCTGAACCTCGAGGCCCAACCTCCGTAGCTCGTCGGCTACCATCCCTGCCGTGCGGACTTCCTCAAATGCCAGCTCAGGGTGGCGGTGCAGATCGCGCCGCCGCGCGATCATCTCATCTTTGAGGGCTAGTACGTCCTCACGGAAACGAATCGCCATAGGCATCTCCTGTAGGTAAACAAGTCTTTAGATGCGGTTAAGATGGCGGAGCGTCTATTCAGGCCTGCTCCGGTGGGCTATCTGGCCGGGCCGCTCGCCGACGCTTGGAGCGGCGTCTGCTGCCTTCTCTTGCCAGCGGGGTCTCTCTCGTGCCCGCTTGAGGGGGAGTCTCGCCGCGTATGCGACCCCCGCACTCGCAGGGGCCACCCTCCCCTTCGCGGGGACATGGGGAGGCGGCTTTCTGCTGGAGAGCCTGCAGCTCTTCAAGCGGAACGATATCCTCACGTTTGACCTCATAATGCCGCTCGTCAATCTGCACCGTGACGGTTTCCATCAGCGGGTTTTGGGCGATCACCTTGCCTTCGCCGTATGGTGTTCTCACCATCTTACCGGTTTTGGGCAGATGTTTTCTGGCCTCAACGTACTGCTCATACTCGTAGATCAGGCAGCAGCGCAGCCGTCCACACATGCCGGTGATCTCGGTGGGATTGAGCGAGATGCCCTGTGCCTTGGCCATCTTGATAGAGATGGGGCTGAAATCCGTGAGGTGGGTTGAGCAGCAGCGCGGCCCGCTACATGCGCCGTACTCCCCCAACAATTTGGCAGCGTCGCGTGCTCCAATGCGGCGCAATTCCACGTGCGTTTCGCGGAATTCACGCGCCAGCCGTCGCCGCAGGCGGCTTAGGTCGGCTGTCTCCTCAGCGGTGTATAGGAACGTCAGGTTACTGCCGTCGTAGCTATACTCGGCGCGGATGAATTTGACCCCCTGCAACCCCAACTCTGCTGCGGCCTCGCGGCAAACGATGAGGGCCTCAACTTGCTTGGCCTCGTAGAGCCGCTTCATCACCAGATCACGGGCGCTGGCCAACCGCCTGATGGGCTTTAGGTTGGCTCGGTCGGCTCTCTCCGGCGGGATCAGCCCCATCACTTGGCCGATCTGCCGCCCGCGCGAGGTTTCGACGATCACATAGTCGCCCAGCCGAATCTCCGGATAGGCGGATGAGTCGAAGTGATACAGCTTGCCTACTTCCTGAAAGCGGACGCCGACGATGCGCGGCTCAACCGCCATTCCCATATGCGTTTCTCCGGTCCTTGCCAACGTGCGATGCGCGTGAATCTACCACTAAAGGGCACCAATAGTTTAGAAAATCATCTTGTAAACTGCAAATGAAAGCCGCCGGCAGCTTGCTTATCCCTCTCTCAGGGGACCACCTGCATGAACTCCTCAACGGCCCAGCCGAAGCGGTTGACATCGTTGGGATCGGTGATGTACCACCACACAAAGCCATCCACCTCACGCGGGCCATCCTCAACGATAAACTCCTCGCCGTCTTGGGCCACAAAGATCAGGTCGAAACCTAATCCCGGCCCCTGCCGTACATTCAGCCCCAAACCCTCCGTCCCGACGATGGTGACTCGGCTGCCAACGGCTATCGGTATGAGCGGCTCGTTGGTGGGCGTAGGGGTTGGCGGCTCTTGCATGGTGGGGGTGCTGGTGGCCGTCGGCGGGATGCTGCCCGATGGCTCCCCACCTGCGCCCTCAAGGGTAGGAGTGGAGGTGATGACCACAAAGATAGGGGTAGGCGTTGGCCCTTCCACGCTTATCCCCACGCCGCGGCTGGAGAGCACCAGATACCACATCCCGCAGGTGATGGCGGCAACAGCCAAGATGACCAGCACAAATCCCCACCAGGGGACGTACAACCCTGATTCGCGCGGCTCTGGCGGTCCCTCCGGCGGGAGGGGGGGATGAGGCCGCGTCAGGTCGGGGCGGGGAGTGCGCTGTGTGGGGGTAGTGCCGGGTTTAAGGCTGACCTGCGTTTCCGGGAGCGAGATGGGCCGGCGCTCGGTTGGCCGATCGTGTTCGGGGTGTCTTTCACTCATCACAACGATGCCTGTCTCTGATTATCTGGCGCGGATGACCAGAAGAGTAAAGTCATCAAAGGCCTCTGCGTCGCCGCGATGACGCCGCACGGAGCGGTGGATGCTGCGGGCGATGCGCTCAGCGTCATATGTGCGGATGCCGCGCACGAAGTGGGCCAGCCGCTCACGGCCAAAAGCCTCGCCGGAGGGGTTGCGCATGTCCGTCACGCCATCGCTGTAGATCACCAGGCAATCTCCAGTCTCAAGCGCAACCTGTTGTTCCTCAAAGCTGGGCTGGCCATCAGACCACAATCCGAGGAAGCGCCCGCGTCCGCCGAGGAACTGGCTGGAGCCGTCACGATGTACCAGCAGCAGCTCATCATGACCAGCACGCACGTAGCGAAAGAGCCGCGTCTGCGGCTCCAGCACGCCGTAGACGGCCGTCACAAACATCTCGTAGGTAGATACCTCCACCAACCCGCGATGCACCGCCTGCATGACGGCTACTGGCTCGCGGTGATGGTGCTCTTCCGTCCAGAACAGCGTGCGGGCCACCGCCATGAAGAGCGCCGCATGCGCCCCTTTATCGGAAACATCCGCGAGCAGGATGCCGACATGTCCGTTCTCCATCAGATGCACGTCATAAAAGTCGCCGCCGACTTGACGTGCTGGTTCAAAAGCAGCGGCGAACTCGAATCCCTCAACTTGCGGCAGGTAGGTCGGCAACATGCTGTGCTGGGCTTTTGCAGCCACCTCAAGCTGCGCCTCCAACGCTGCTTTGGCGACGCGGTCGGCTTGCGCCGCCTCTAGCTCGCGGTAGGCGCGGGAGAGTTCCTCGGCACGGCGCTCCAAATTCTCAATGGCACGCTGATCGGTCTCACGGATCATGCGGATCAGGGTGTTGACGAGGTGTCGCGCTAGGGCCGGGCTGTTGGCGAAGACCTGCTCAAATTCTTCTTTGGTGACCTCCAATACGTCCGTGTCCACGATGGTGGTTGCAGTAGCAGCACGTGGCTCTTCGGAGATGACCGCGATCTCGCCGAAATACTGACCCGGTCCCAAAAAACCCAACACGAAATCCTCGTCTGCTCCTTCTACCTTGTGGGTGACCACCACACGCCCTGAGACAATGACGTAGAGGCGGTCGGCCGGCTCGCCTTCGCGACACAACGCCGTGCCTCGGGGATAAGTCTTCCTGACTGCCACGCGGCGCAGGGTATCAATGGCCTGCTGGTCAAGCCCACCAAAGGCCTGCCGAATGATGGCCGTGTGGCCTGTTCGGGGGGTCAGCGGCGACTGTTCACCCACTCCAAGAGCCCTTCCAGCGGCCAGGTATTGATCACACTCTGGGCCTCCACCCATCCTCGGCGGGCCATGCCAACGCCAAAACGCATGTAATCCAGCTCCTCAGGGCGATGAGCATCCGTGCTGATGACCAACTTCACGCCCATTTCCACGGCACGCCGTGCGTGCGTATCATCCAGATCGAGGCGATAAGGGTTGGCGTTGATCTCCAATGCCACATCGTGCGCGGCGGCAGCCTCAAGGACAGCGTCCATATCAAGGTCTGCCGGCTCGCGGTCTGGGTAGAGCTGACCACGCGGGTGGCCGATGATGGCGATGTGCGGATTGCAGATCGCTGCGAGCAGCCGTGCCGTGATCTGCTCACGTGGCTGACGCAGGCCAGTGTGCAGGGAAGCCAACGCAATATCAAGGCCAGCGAGCGTCTCATCGTCATAATCCAGTGTGCCGTCGGCTTTGATCTCCACCTCAGCCCCCTGCAAGATGGTGATTGCCCCGCCCAGTTCGGCATTAGCCGCCTTAATCTCTTCGCGCTGACGGCGCACGTCCTGCGGCTTCATGCCGCGCACCACGCCCAGCCCATGGCTGTGATCGGTAATAAGGATGTAACGGTAGCCGCGTTCTAACGCTGCTTGCGCCATCTCGAGCACACTGGCGTGGCCATCGCTCCAGGTGGTGTGCAGCTGCAGGTCGCCCTGTATATCATCCAGCGTAATGAGAGCAGGCAATCTACCTTCCAGCGCGGCTTCGATCTCTCCCCGATCCTCACGCAATTCGGGCGGGATCCAGGGGAGGCCTAGCGTGGCGAAGACCTGCTCCTCTTCCGCGCAGGCAATCTCCTCCCCGCCTTCCAGTGGCGTAAACCCATACTCGCTGAGCGAAAGCCCGCGCTTGAGCGCCAGTTCGCGCATACGGACGTTGTGCTCTTTGCTGCCCGTGAAATAGGCCAGCAGCGAGCCGTAACGATCAGGGGGCAACACGCGCAGATCAACCTGCTGGCCGCTATGCAACTCCACCGAGGCTTTGGTTTCCCCCTGACCCAGCACACGCGCGACCTCTGGCTGGCTGATGAAAGCCCGCATGATCGGCTCCGGCGTGTCGCTGGCCACCAATAGGTCAATATCGCCGATCGTCGCCCGATAGCGGCGCAGTGACCCGGCCACATCCCCTCGTTTGACCTCCGGCAGCGCGGTCAGCCGCTCCAACATGCGCATGGCGATGGGATAAGCCTCACCGATAGAAAGGCGGCCCGTGCGGCGATGCAGCGCCTCGATGGCTTCAAGGATGTTGGCCTCGATCTTGGCTCCTATGCCAGGCAGGGAGCGCAGCTTCCCGGCCTGTGCGGCCTCTTTTAACGCCTCAACGCTGGTGATGCCCAGTTCCTTCCAGAAGCGGGCAGCGCGCTTCGGCCCCACACCGGAGAGGTGCATTATAGCGACTACCCCCGGCGGGATTTCGGCGGCCAGCCGTTCATAAGCCTTGAGGCGGCCGGTGGTCAATAGCTCCTCGATCTTCGCTGCCAGTGTCGCCCCGATGTAGGGCAACTCGGTGAGTTTGCCTTCTTCATAGACGGCGCGTAGGTCACGAGGCAACGTTGCGATGACCTCTGCCGCCCGCCGATAGGCCAGCACGCGGTGGATGTTCTCCCCTTTGATCTCCAACATATCAGCGATAGCGGCAAAGATGGAGGCCACTTCGCGGTTGGTGATCTCAACCATGCCCGCCCCTATTCCTCTCTCGGCATGCTCAGTATACAGTATCCCCTCCATGCTTGACAACGCCCGCCGCCACGCAGTAGAGTGAAGAGATGACGCTCCAGCCACCCGATCCACAGGCCTTTTATGCGCTGGTGTGGGAGATTGTGCGCCAGATTCCGGCGGGACGTGTCAGCACTTATGGGCAGATCGCCTCTATGATCCCGCCGCCACAGGGTGTCGAGCCACCGCTGCACG
>DAOTYL010000360.1:0-16866 GCA_034434955.1 Anaerolineae bacterium
GGGCGCGCTTTACACCCCACCTCCCTCAGCGAGCGCCTGACGGTCTATCCCACGCGCTCCCTCTCGCCGTTGACCTTCGTGTGGGACGCTTACCGCATCGGTGCGGCGATCTGCCGCACTCATCCTATCAACGTCATCACCACGCAAGACCCCTTTGCCACCGGTCTGGTGGGCGTGTGGCTCAAACGCCGCTTCCGCATCCCCTTGGACGTGCAGAACCACAGCGACTTTTTCGACAACCGCGTCTGGATCGCCGAGCGCCCCTTGCGCTACGGGCTGTTCAACCGCTTGGGCAAGTGGGTCATCCGTTGCGCCGATACACACCGCGTGCTCAACGCTGAGGAGAAGGCTAAATACGTGCGGCTGGGTATTGACCCTGACCGCGTGGCGATCCTCCCCACGCCGACGCGCCTAAGCCGCTTCTCGCCGGATGGGCCACCGGGCGAAGGTGCAGCACTGCGGGCGCGGCTGGGCATCCCGCCCCATGCGCCTATTGTGCTGTGGGTGGGCAGGCCGGTGGGCTTCAAGCGCGTGCCCCTGCTTGTGGAGGCCTTTGCCCTGGTGCACCGCGAGCACCCCGCCGCACGCCTGCTGCTCGTCGGCGATTTCTCGCAGCGCACCGACATCCATCGGCAGGTGGCGCAGCTGGGTTTGCAGGATGCCGTGCACTTCGCCGGACGGGTCAATCACGTCGACTTGCCTGCCTATTACCGTCTGTGCACGGTCTACGTGCACAGCTCGATCTACGAGGGGCTGGGCAAGGTGATGATCGAGGCAGCAGCGAGCGGCAAGCCGGTGGTCGCTACACGCACGGCGGGCGCGGTGGAGATCGTGGTGGACGGCGAGACGGGGCTGCTCTGCAACGTGGAAGACGCTGCCGACATGGCTGCCCAGATCGGCGCCTTGCTGTCCGATCCTGCCCGTGCGCAGGCGATGGGGCACGCCGCCCGTATCCATGTGCTGCGCAAGTTTGACCACGCCCGCGCTCTGGATGCGGTGATCGAGACGTGGCGGCGCTGCGCAGCGCTGGGAGGGCGCAGCTGATGCGTGTGCTGATGTTCACCCGCCGCGTGGACCGCGAGGACTGGCTGGCGGGCTTTGCGCATGGCTGGATCGCAGCACTGGCAGCCCACCCGCATATCGAAGGGGTAGAGGTGATCTGTCTTGAGCAGGGGGTCTACGATCTGCCGGCCCATGTGCGCGTCACCTCTATGGGCAAGGAACGCGGCGCAGGCCGTCTGCGCGAATTCCTCACCGCTCAGCGAGCCATTGCGCAGGCCATCCGCCACACCGATGTGATCTTCGTCCATATGATCCCGCGCTACGCCCTGATCGTTGCGCCATGGGCCAAAGCGTTCCGTGTGCCGCTGGTGCTGTGGTACACCCACCAGAGCGTAAGCCTTGAGCTGCGGCTGGCGCATGCGCTGGTCAACCGCGTGGTGACGGCCTCACCGGAGAGTTTCACCCTGCCCAGCCGCAAGGTGACGGTGGTCGGGCATGGCATTGACCTCTCACGCTTCTATGCGGCGGAACGCCCACCGGCTGAGCGCTTGGTGCTGGCCGTAGGACGGTTGTCCCCCATCAAGCATTACGAGGCGCTCATTGCGGCAGCGGCGCGGCTGGCCACTCGTCCGGGCTTCGAGGATGTGCGCTTCGCCATCGCCGGCGGCGCAACGCCGCAGCATCCCCACTACGGCGAGCAGCTGCGGGCACTCATCGCCGATCTGCGCTTAGGTGGGCGTGTGGAGCTGCTCGGCCCCGTCCCCCACGAAGAGATGCCCGCCCTTTACCGCCGCGCCACGGTGACGGTCAACCTGTGCCCTACCGGTGGCGTGGATAAGGTGGTGCTGGAGAGCATGGCCAGCGGCGTGCCCGCCCTTGTGCACAACAAGGCTTTCCTGCCGCTGCTCGGCGAGGAGGCCGCACGCCTGTTCTGCCCCGACCTGGACCCCGACCGCATTGCCGAGCAGCTGGCCACCCTACTGACGCTGTCGCATGCCGAACGCGCCGCCTTGGGGGCACGGCTGGCAGCGCACGTCCGCGCCGAGCACGGGCTTGAGGGGCTGATAGCGCGGCTGGTGGGCGTGTTTGAAGACGTGATGGGCTGACGCATCCCCCTACAACCTTCAGGCCCTCTGCTGCGTAATAGGCTATAGGCTGTACAGTGAGGCGCATTGGCTCTCCCCCTCCTCCCTTCTTCCCTCCCCATCGCTGCGCTTGTGGAGAAGGACGCCGAACGCACGAGGTGGGGTGGAGGCTTATACGGACGAGAATATCAACAAGGGGGCTGATGGTGACCGAGTTTCCTCCCAAGAACCGCACCGGTGCCCATTGGGTCTGGGGTCTCTTCCTCATCCTGCTGGGGGTTTTCTTCCTGCTGACTCAGTTCATTCCCGCACTGAGTGGGTTGGTCTGGGCAGCGGTGATAGCCGCCGTGGGGCTGGCCTTCCTTAGCGTCTATTTCAGCAATCGCGCCAACTGGTGGGCGCTTATCCCAGCCTATGTGTTTATCGCCATCGGCGGGGTGATCGCCCTGGCCACCATTGAGTTCCCCGAAGGGGGCATCGCCGCCTACGTGATGATGGCCATCGCCCTGCCCTTTTACGTGGTGTACCTGCGCAACCGCGCCAACTGGTGGGCGCTTATCCCCGCCTATGCCATGACGGCGCTGGCCGTGCTGGTGCTGCTGCCCGTCCGCCTGATGGAAGGTGGGCTGGTGGCGGCCTATGTGATGTTCGCCATTGCCCTGCCGTTCCTCTACGTCTATGTGCGCAACCGTCGGCATTGGTGGGCGCTCATTCCGGGTAGCATTACGGCGGCCATCGGCGTGGGGCTGCTGGTGGCGAACATGGCCTACGTCATCCCCACACTGATGATCATCGTGGGCATCTACCTGCTGGTGCGTTATGTGGCGAGCGGGGTGCGGCGTGAGCCATCGCCTGAAGCGCCGCCGCGCCATAGCCCAGAAGCCGACAAGCCGCGTGAGTGACTGCCGCCGGAGGGCCTGTCATGACACAACCCCCATCCCGCTCGGGTAGCATACGGGCCTTCCTCACCTGGGTGTGGGCAGGGCTGCTGATCCTCGGCGGGATGGGCCTCGTGGCGCTTAACACCGGCCTGATCCGCTTGAGCGGCTCGCTGCTGCTGCCGGCTGCGGGTGCGTTGACCCTTTTGGCGATCCCTTTTCTGGCCCGTTGGCTGGCGCGGCGCAGCGAAGGATGGGCGCTTGTCACCGCGTGGGTCTTCTTCGGCATGGCGCTGCTGCTGGCCCTCATTGCCCTCGCCGATGTCCCCAGTCAGGTCGTGGGCATGGCGGCGCTGGCAGAGGCAGCCCTGCCTTTCGCTGTGATCTACCTCGCCGACCGCAGGCGTCGGTGGGCGCTGATAGTCGCCTATATCCTGCTGGCGTTGGCCGCTCTGCTGGGGCTAACCCTCCTCGGTGCGACGCCACAGACCCTCGGCGCCTGTGGGCTGTTGGTGGCAGCGTTGCCCTTTTGGGTGATCTACATGACCAACCGCGCCCACTGGTGGGCGATCCTGCCTGCTGGGGCGCTTAGCGTAGTGGGGGTGCTGCTGCTTGTGGCGTTCTCACTGCTGCAACTGGGCAGCGGGGCGCTGGCGGTGATGCTCTACGCAGTGCTGGCGCTGATGGCCCTCGCCCTGTGGCTGACGATGCGCCGTTTTGACTGGGCGCTTTGGCTGTTCGTGGGGTTTGGGCTGGCCGCCGTGGCAGCGATCTGGTTTCCGGCGACCACCGGCTGGGCAATCGTGGCGCTGGTGGTGGGCGTGTATATCGCCTATCGGCAGATCGCCACATGGGGGAAGCGACAGGCAGCCCCACCTCCCCAAGTGCCGCCCAGCACCGCTGCACCTCCACCACCCACGCCCCCACCACCTGCACCACCCCCGCCGCCAAGCGGCTCTCCGCTTGTGGGGTTCCGCCCTCTTGACCCTTTTAAGAAGCGGCGCGAGGAGGATCAAGACACCGAGCGTTGAGGCGGGGGCAAGCAGAAAACGCCCGCCCTCGCATCCGTGTGCGCCCCCTGCTTGAGCAATACAGCAACGTCCAACAGATGAGAACTGCACACCGCACCTGAAACTGAAATCATGGTGACGATGCCATCCTTCTGCCAGCTCACACCTTCACCACGCCAAGCGCCGAGGCGCAAGGTCTCCCGTCGGAAGAAGGGCTGCGGGGCGAAAGCGATGGTATAATAGAGCAAGCCAAGGGGCGGTGGCGAAACGGCAGACGCGGCGGACTTAAAATCCGCTTCCCGCAAGGGAGTGTGGGTTCGAATCCCACCCGCCCTATCCGATCTCGTTCTTCGCTTCCTCCCCCCTCTCCGGACGTGGAGCGGGGGGCAGATCGAGTGCGGCAAGACGAGGGATGAGGCCCCCTTCTTTACTCTCCCCTGCCCCTGATGTAAGATGAGGGCATGGACGACATCACCGAGCGCACCACGCATATCCCCGTCCTGCTGGACGCCGTGCTGGCAGCGCTGCGTCCGCGCCCTGCCGCGTGCCTGATTGACGGCACCATCGGCGCGGGCGGGCACAGCGCCGCCTGGCTGGAAGCGACCGCTCCGGCGGGCCGTGTGCTGGGTTTTGACCGCGATGCGGTGGCTGTGGAGGCCGCCCGGGCGCGGCTGGCGCCTTTCGGCGAGCGGGCGATAGTGGTGCACGCCTCCTACGCCCAGATGGGCGAGATCGCCCCACCGTTGGGCTTTGCAGCGGTAGATGCCATCCTGTTGGACCTCGGATTCTCCTCCCTACAGGTGGAGGACGCAGCACGGGGGTTCTCCTTTCGGCAGGATGGGCCGCTGGATATGCGTTATGACCTGCGTCAACCCCTCACTGCCGCCGACCTCGTCAACGGGTTGAGCGAGGGCGAACTGGCCGCCCTCATCGCCCGCTACGGGGAGGATCGCCATGCGCGGCGCATTGCGCGGGCTATCGTGCGGGCGCGTCCGCTCGCCTCCACGGCGGCGCTGGCGGAGGTAATCGCGCAGGCCGTACCCCCAAGCATAGAGAAGATTCACCCGGCGACGCGCACCTTTCAGGCCCTGCGCATCGCCGTTAACGATGAGTTGGGCGAACTGGAGCGTGCGCTGCCGCAGGCAGTGGCATTGCTGCGTTCGGGCGGCAGGCTGGCGGTGATCAGCTTCCACTCGCTGGAGGACCGTATCGTCAAGCGCTTCATGCGTCGCGAGTCACAGGACTGCCTTTGCCCGCCGCGCCAGCCCATCTGCACCTGCGGCCACCGCGCCACGCTGCGCCTCATCACGCGCCGCCCCATCATGGCCGATGATGAGGAGGTCGCCCGCAACCCCCGCGCCCGTAGCGCTCGCCTGCGCATCGCCGAGCGGCTGTAGCAACGACCCCTGCCCCGCCAAGCCTGCCGCTTGGCAAGGGCGGGATCGGAAGGAAGGAATCACATGCCCAAACCCGATGCTTCCCCCAATGCTGCCCCGCTGGTTGAAGTGCTGCACGACATCACCACAGCGCTGCTCAGCACGTTGGACCTCGATGAGGTGTTTGAGCGCATCCTGTACCATGTAGGGCGCCTAGTGCCTCATCAGTCGGTAAGCATCATGCTGATTGAGGAAGGAATAGCGTACATGGTCGGCAGGCGGCGTGAGAACGGCGAGGGTCTCACCCCGCAACTGGCTGCGCTGCGCATCAAGGTCGCCGAGACGCCGGACCTGCGCGAGATGGTCGAGACGGGCAACCCTATCCTCATTCCCGATGTGCGCGAATACGCCGGCTGGATACCTATGCCCGGCAGCGAGTGGGTGCGCTCGCACGCCGCTGCCCCCATCCGTCTTGAAGGTCAGACGATTGGCTTCCTCCAGGTGAACAGCGCCGTGGCGGGCTTCTACACGAGCGAGCACGCCGAGCGCCTCATGGCGCTGGCCGATCTGGCCGCGTTGGCGATCCACAACGCCCGGTCCTGTAAGCAAGCCCACCGCCGTGCGGTGAGCCTTGAGACGCTCTACCAGCTGGCGTTGGAGATTTCCACCCAACTGGAGCTGAACGCCGCGCTGGAGGCCATCGTGGAGAGCAGCATGAAGATGTTGCGCGTCAGGGCGGGCGGCATCTACCTCTACCGGCCCGATGAGGATGTGCTGGAGTGGGTTGTCAGCGCGGGACGGGGGATTGCGCCGCCCGGCGCCAAGCTGCGGCGCGGCGAGGGGCTTGCGGGCAAGGTGTGGGAGCGCGGCGAGGCGATGAGCGTCGACAACTACAGCGAGTGGGAGGGACGTTCGGAGCAGTACCGCGCCTATTTCCCTATTCGGGCCGTAGCGGCGGCACCGATCCTGTGGCGCGGGCAGTTCCTCGGCGTGGTGAACGTCGTGGCCGAGGACGATCAACGCACCTTCTCCGCCGAAGATATGCGCCTGCTCTCCCTGCTCGCTGCACAGGCCGCCGTTGCCATCCAAAACGCCAACCTCTACGCGCAGAGCCAGGAGCGCGCCCAGCGGCTAGAGGTGCTGGCTCGCATCGCACGTCTGGGCACTGCCGCGCTCAACATGGAGGAACTGTTGCAGGCACTGGCGGACACAGCAGCCCTCATCATCGGCGGGGATGGCTGTTACATCACCCGCTGGGACGCCGAACACAGGCTGGCCTATCCGCTGGCCGCCTATGGCCCCATGCGCGAGAAATATCGGCAGGACCAGCCGCGTCCGGGCGAGATCACGCTTACTGAATCGGTGCTAAAGGCCGGGCATACGCTGGTGGTCGAAGATGTGCACAACACCCCCTACCTAAGCCGTGAGATCGCCGAGCGTTACCCTACTCACTCCATGATCGCGCTGCCCCTTCGCGTGGGCGGGGAGTTCCTCGGCGCACTGCTCATCGGCTTCGATCAGCCGCACCGCTTCAGCGCCGATGAGGTCGCATGGGCCGAACAAGCCGCCGAGCTGATCGCACTGGTCATCGCCCGCGCCCGCACCTACGCCGAGCTAGAGCAGCGCGTTGAGGAGCGCACCAGAGAACTGCGACAGGCGCACGTCCACCTGTTGGAGATGAGCGAGGCCAAGGACACGATCATCCGCAGCGTCTCGCACGAGCTACGCACGCCCCTCACCGCCCTGAAGCTCTATCACCACCTGCTGGCGGAAGCGCCACCGGAGCGACACACGGAGTATCTCGCCGCATTGCGCCGCACCACGGCACGTTTAGAGCGCCTGATCGAAGACCTGCTGAGCGCGTCGCGGCTGGGACAACCCGAAAGGACGTTCGAGCCTGCTCCGCTGGACCTCATCGAGCTGTGCGCCCAGTTGGTCGGCGACTTCCAGCCGCTGGCCGCAGGTCGGGGGCTGGTACTGGATTTTGAGCCCACGCCAAACCCACAATTGGTGTATGGCGACCACCTGCTACTGGAACAGGCGCTCAGCGCCTTGCTGACCAACGCGCTGAACTACACACCTGCCGGCGGCGTCGTGAAGGTTGGCGTGCGGTTGCGGCACAGCGAGGAGAAACACTGGGTAGGCTTGGAAGTCTCCGACAACGGGCCGGGCATCCCGCCTGAGGAGCTGCCGCACCTCTTTGAGCGCTTCTACAGAGGGCGCGTGGGGCGCGAATCGGGTGTGCCGGGCACGGGGCTAGGGCTGGCTAACGCTTGCCAGATCGCCCAACTGCACGGGGGCTGGATTGAGGCCGTCAGTGCGGGGGTGCCCGGCCAAGGGGCGACCTTTACCTTATGGCTGCCGCTACAAGAAGGGGAAGGATAAGGCTCGGCGTGGCTCCGCCCCTTCACAGCGTGCGCGTGATCTTCTGTAAGCCACGCGGGCGGTCGGGGTCAAGGCCGCGTGCCTCGGCCAGCCGCAGGGCGAGCAATTGTCCTGGCACCACCGTCACCAACGGCGAGAGCCACTCCGGCGTGCCGGGTGGCAGCGGTAGGCTGGCGCTGGCCAGCGCCAACGCCTCTCCTCGATCGGAGATCACCAGCAGATCCGCCCCCCGTTCGCGCATCGCTTGCAGCAAGTCGAGCACTTCTTCGAACACCGCCCCATCCGGCGCGATAAAGAGCGCTGGAAAGTTCGGCTCCACCAGCGCCATTGGCCCATGACGGAAATCCGCCGAGGAGTACGGCTCAATGTGCAGATAGGTCAGCTCGGTGAGCTTGAGGGCGATCTCAAAGGCCGTCCCGTAGTTGTATCCGCGCCCGATCACCACGCCGCGCTCGGCGTGCAACCAGCGCTCGGCGGCGCGGCGAGCCGCATCGGCCGTCCGCTCCAGCACCACTGCCACACGCTCCGGCATCTCACGCAGGGCGGCCATACGCTCGCCGTCCTCGCCAAGCGCCACCGAGAACAGCGCCAGCGCCGCCAGTTGCGCCGTGTGGGTCTTGGTAGCAGCGACGGCACGCTCCTCGCCCGCGTGTAGCAGTAGGCAGTGCTCCGCTGCCCGCGCCAACGGCGAATCCGCAACGTTGGTGATGGCCAACGTTAGTGCGCCCTGCCGTCGTCCCTCCTCAACCACCTCCACGATGTCAGGGCTTTCCCCTGATTGCGAGATGCCGATCACCAGTGCTCCCTCTAGGTGCGGTGGCCTGTGGTAGAGGGTGAAGATAGACGGTGTGGCCAACGCCACCGGCAGGCCGTTGGCGATACCCAAGAGATACTGGGCGTACCGTCCGGCGTTGTCGCTGGTGCCGCGTGCGGCGATGATGGCGAAACGCACTTCGCGTCTGTGCACAGCGGCGGCCAGATCGCGGGCGGCGGCCTCCTGGGAGGCAATGAGCCGCGCCAACACCTCCGGTTGCTCGTGGATTTCCCGCTCCAGAATAGAGGTAGCCATGTCCCTTCCTCAACCGATCTAGGGGCTTAGGCAGCGTGCGTCACGTGGGCCGCTCCCCCTTTGATCTTAACACCAAAGGCTCATGTGTAGAACAGGGAATCACCCCACCTTGCATCCAGCAGACGACGGCCTATAATAGAACGTAAGTTCTCATACCACAAGGAGGCGGCTATGTCCGACGAAGCGCCGCTTGACGAGTTCCCGCCCGAGGAAGAACTGGGGTACATTATCCCCCCGCGCCGCAAACCTGCCGATGACAACGGCTACTTTGAGGTGCTGGCGCAGGCCGTCTTCCTCGCTGGCTTTAGCTGGCGGGTCGTGCGTGATAAATGGCCCGCCATCCGCCGCGCCTTTGACGACTTCGTCATTGAGAAGGTAGCACGCTACACCATTGATGATGTGGAGCGTCTGCTAAACAACCCGCACATCATCCGCAACGGGCGCAAGATCGAGGCTGTGATCGAGAATGCGCGGGCTATGCGCGACTTAATCGCTGAATACGGCTCGTGCCACGCCTTCCTGCGCTCGCTGGACGGCTTACCCTATCCCCAACGGCGGGCAGCGCTGGCCAAGCGCTTCAAGTGGTTAGGGCGCACGGGCGTCTTCTATTTCCTGTGGTGCGTAGGTGAGGATGTGCCGGAATGGGAGAATCGTTAAGGGCCGTTCACCCAAAGCCAAGCGCTCATTGCGAACTGCTAGCCACTAACTTACCCATACTCCCGCACGATGGCACATCCATAGGCCGGCGTCTCCGCCGGATCGGGGTCTACACCCAGCAGCAGCGCCCCGATGGCGTTGTCCAGATAGTTGATCGTCGCTTCCTGTTGGCCAAAGCGACGGTCGTCCACCGCTCCCTGATAGGCAATGCGTCCATCGGGGGCGATGACAAAGATGTGAGGGGTGGTCTGCGCTCCATAGGCATCGGCCACCGTGTGGCCCACATCGTGCAGAATGGGGCCGGCTACACCGAGTTCCGCTGCAGCCTCGGCGATATCATTGGCATCCTCGTTGGCGTTGCTACTGATGTGCAGCAGCCAGATATCCTGCTGCGCCCAGCGCGGCGCACGCTGACTAAAATATTCGTCGTATAGGCGCGACCATGCACACTCGCCCGACCAGAAATTAAGGACGACGATGGCACCGCGCAGTCCGCTTAGACGCACCGTCTCACCGGAGAGCACATCCAGCAGCTCGAAATCGGGGGCCTCGGAACCCACTGGCAGTGGGATGATAGTTTCGTCCACGGCAACTCCTTATTCGCCCTACGGCGCTGATTCGGGTACACTGGCAGGCGCTATGAAGCGTTCCTCCTACACACGGCGTATTATACCGCCCCTGGGATCAGCGCTCATGCTGGCACTGGCGGCGCTCATGGCCTGCACGCCGCAGCCCACGCCGCCGCCGGCGGATATCCCTCTCACGGCGGGCAAACTGCTGGCGACTATTGCCCTCTCTCCCACGCCTACATCCACACCTTCTGATCAGACTTACATCACCCCTGCCCCGACGATCCCGCTGCCCACGGTGGTGGTGCTGCGCCAGCCTACGCTGCCGATCGGCACCCCTGGGCCTTCGCCCACTCCAGCCGTCCCTGATGTGGTGGAACGATGCCCCGCCCCACCGATGCCTTTCACCCCGGCTTGGCAAAACATCGCCCCCCTCCGCCAGATGCTGCGCTGCCCGGTAGGTGCTCCCCAAACTGTGCATGGTGTGATGCAGCTCTACGAACACGGCATGATGTTCTGGCGCGAGAGCGACCGCAGCATCTTTGTGCTCTCCGATCTGGCCATCCAGCAGGGGCAGATCACCGATACATGGTGGCGGCTGGACGATACCTATCAGGAGGGCGAGCCGGAGGGCGACATCGGCCTCTCACCACCGGAGGGGTTGATCATGCCCGTGCGGGGCTTTGGCAAATTATGGCGCAACAATGGCTTCATCCGCGATGCGTTGGGCTGGGCCACCACTGCGGAGTTTCCGCTAGATAGCCAGTGGCAACAGTTCGAGGGCGGCTGGATGATGACCGGCCCCGATGGTCATCCGGTTTATGCGCTCATCCCACTTGACAACCCGCCCTACTCCACCGGCTTGCACTTTGGCGGGTTACCATAGCGCGGCCTACAGTTTGGACAGCAGCTCAGCCTTCTTCTGCTCAAACTCCGCAACGCTGAGCACGCCCTGCTTGCGCAAGGCATCAAGCTGGGCGATCAGCGCCGGAATGTCTGGCGTGGCAGCCTGCGGCTCCGCAGCGCGACCTGTCTCCAGCTGCTCTTTAGCGTTGAGCATAGTTGTCTTGAAGCGCACGGGGTCACCAATGCGCGTGAAGCGGTTGACGCCCAGTTCGCTCGCCGTCAGGATTTCAATATCGCCGTAGCCGAACAGCCGACCGAGGAAGGACTGCTCCATCTTCACATCGTTCACCTTCTCCAGTGAGGAGTCGGTGACGTTCTTGTTGATGACGCCGAAGATCTGGATGACACGGTGGGTGGTGATGACATACTGATGGTTGGCCCACACCAGCACATCGCGCAGCAGGCTGATCAGCGGCAGGAGGATGATCAGGTAGCCCAGCGCAACAAACGGACTCGCCGGCCACATCACCCACCCCACACTGATCAGAATCGCCAGCAGGATGATGAGCGCCAGCTCGGGCAGGATGGATTGCAGCAGCATAAACCAATGCTGACGCGCCACAAACAGAATCTTCTCACGCTCGCCCAGCAGCCTCTCCAGATATGTCGCCATGTTGGCCTCCCCGACGTGGCAGAAAATAGACGAAAAGACACACCCTACTCTGCCGAAAAAGCCGTTGTCTCTCTTCCTCTCCCCTCCCCACGACCTGCGGTCGCTGCCCCCTCTCCGCTTATCACGGGGAAAGGGATGCAAGTTGCCGGCTCATGGGGGGTGAGCAAGCAAGCGCGTTCACTGCCGCCTGATCCAATAATCCCACACGCTCACATCCTGCCCACCGAAGCGGTACTTGTACGCCTCGCGTCCGCGCATAAAGTCGTAGGTTTCCCGCCCCTGTGCGATAGCATGTCGGATGGTGTAAACCGTCAGCAGGAAGCCCGCCCCCAGATCGGGAAAGCGGCGTGGGTCAAAGCCGGAGTTGTAGACCAGCACGCGGTTCTGCCAGTCAAAGTTAAACAGCGTGGCGGCTTTCTGCCCACGCACGGTCAGGAAGGCCAACTGCAGTGCCCCACGTGCGGCGGCCTCGTAGGCCACCTCGTGGAAGAAGGCCCGCATATGCTCGGTCATGAAGGCGTCTTTATCGGGATGGCTGGCACGCATAAGGGCGATGAAGTCTTCTACCTCCGCCCTCAGGTCTTGCGAGAGGGGGTCGGCGATATACCAGCCGATGTCAGGGTTGGCGTTGGCCTGCCGCAGGCGGCGACGGATTTCGTGGCGTTGTTTGCCGTCCAGCCGTGCGAGATACTCCTCCCACGTGGCAGGCAGGGGTACAATGGGGCAGGCATCCTGTTCTTTCTCCTCAAGATGCAGGCCGCGCACCCGCGCCAAGCGGGGCAACACCTCCCGCGTCGGTGAGGCGTCATGGATGCTGCACAGATAGAGTACCTCCCACGAAGGCGCGGAGGGGCCGCATAGGAAATCCAGTGCTGCCCCCCAGATGGCTTCGGCGTGCTGGGGGGCGCCGATCATGTCCAGATAGTCGCCCACCTCGATGCAACCCAGCAGGGCTAGCCGTCCCTCATGCAGGCTCAGGGGAACAATGCCCCGCAGCGCCCCATCCTCGGCGTGGGCAGCCAACAGCCACAGCTCACCGCGCCCCAAATGCCGCCACCAAGCACGCTGCCAGCCCAAGGTCAGGAAGATCGATTCGCGCAGGGCGGACTGTGCCGCCAGCGCATCCCAGTCCTCGGCCAGTGCCTCAAAATCATGATGGACGACGACCTGCATAGCCTTACGCCTCTTGCCAGATTTTGTTGAGGATGGCCTTGGCCTGATCGTAGCTCGTGACCAGATGGTTGAGCATCATCGCCCGCAGCGCCTTACCGTAAGAGCGCTCCACGACGGCCTCAGCCCACAGCATCTCAAAAGTAGCATTGGTGAGCAGCATCGCCTGTACATCGGGCGGCAGGCCGCCGTCATAGGCCAGCGGCAGGAAGCCGTCGCGGCGCACCACACAGGGCACTTCCACAATCGCCTGCGGCGGCAGGAAGGGCAGGGCCGTGCCGTTGGTCACGTTGAGCACCATCACTTGGCCGCTGTCGTTGACGTGAGCGAGCAACACCGGCACAACGATCTGATGGTACCACTGAGCGCCGCGCTCCCTGAGGCTCTGGGGGATACCCTCAAAGCCCCCTTCCCGATACTCCTCCAACATACGCGCTTCTAGCGCCATGAGCTGTTCAGCGCGGGCCGGTTTGCCCTGTTGGGCGGCCAGCATACGGTCGGGGTGGTAGTAGTACTTGAAATACGAGGTGGGGATAGCGCCCACCGCCTGTACGATCTCCGCCTCAACTGGGAGGCCGGGCAGGGCAGCGACCTTCTCCAGCACCTGCGGCATCATGTCGCGGCCCTGCCAGCGCACAGCGGTGATCCAGCCGAAATGGTGCATCCCGCTATAGCGCAGGGTCAACTCCTCAACGGGCACGCCCAACAGGGCGGCCACCGCGCCCATCAGCCACACCGGCGAGTCACAGATGCCCACCACCTGCACGCGGGTATAGCGGCTGATGGCATACTGCACAATGCTGCTGGGATTGGTGAGGTTCAGCAGCAGCGCATCAGGAGCGGCTTGTTCTATGCTGCGGCACAAGTCCAGCGTGACGGGAATGGTGCGCAGGGCGTTGTTCAAGCCGCCCGGCCCAAACGTCTCCTCGCCTGGGATGCCAAACTCGCGGGGAAAGGTCTCATCAAAGGCACGCGCCGCATAGCCGCCCACGCGGATTTGATTGAGCACGTAGCGCGCCCCCATCAGCCCCTCGTGCGGGTCGGTGTGGGTGCTGACGGTGATGGGCGGATCGGCGTGGGCAGCCAGTCGGGTGCAGACCTCTCCTACGTGCGCCAATTTTTCGGCGCTGCGCCCAATGAGCGCCACGTGCATCGCCGGACGGCGGGGGGCAGCGTTGAGCGCCTCGATCAGCAGCGGCGTGGCCACACCGCTGCCGCCCAGCACGGCTAACCGTATCGGTTCCGTCATAGCGTCTCCTTTCGGCCCCCTACCGCCGATAGAAGGCCACCACCGTCTCCGCTGCCGTGCGTACCTCGTCCTCGCGCAGATGCGGGAACATAGGCAGGTTGACGACGCGATTTGCGTAGGATGCCGCCACCGGAAAATCCTCCGCCGTGTAGCCGAGATGGGCGTAGCAAGGCAGCAGCGGTACCGGTGTAGGATACATGGCGAAGGACCCCACGTCGTGATCGGCGAGGAAGTTCATCAGGTCGTCGCGCTCCTCGGCCTCTACAAGGATGGCGTAGGAGTAATAAACGTGGTACGCATAGGGCGCCACATAAGGCCGCACCACCGGCGCATCGGCCAGAATCTCATCATATAGCGCGGCCCAACGGCGGCGCAGGTTATTCCACTCGTCCAGATAACGCAGCTTGACGCTCAACGCCGCTGCCTGAATCTCATCCAACCGCTCCTGAAAGCCGATCACCTCATGCACGAACTTGATGCGCTGCCCCACGTAGCGTAGGATGCGCAGCTTCTCGTACAGCTCGGCGTTATTGGTGGTGCAGATACCACCGTCGCCGTAAGCGCCGAGGTTCTTGGTGGGGTAGAAGCTGAAGCAGCCAATATCGCTCAGCGACCCCACCTTGCGGCCCTTATAGGTTGCACCGTGTGCGTGCGAGGCGTCCTCGATCACCCACAGGCCGTGCGCCCGCGCCAACTCCAGCAGGGGGTCCATATCCACCGGATGGCCGTAGAGGTGCACCGGCAGGATGGCCTTGGTGCGCGGGGTGATCTTCTCGGCCACCAGATCCGCCGTCATGTTGTAGGTGCGCGGGTCCACATCCACAAAGACGGGCGTCGCGCCGGTGTAGGTCACCGCCAGCGCCGTGGCGACGTAAGTGTTGGCGACGGTGATCACCTCATCGCCCGGGCCGATCTCGCACGCTTCCAGCGCAAGGTGCAGCGCCGCCGTTCCACTGGCCATGCCTACTGCATATTTACAGTCGCAGTAGGCAGCGAACTCATCCTCAAAAGCCTTGAGGTGCGGCCCCAGCGTGTACTTGCCGGTGGGCAGCACCTTGAGGATGGCCTCGGTGACCTCCTCGCCGATCTGCTGCCACTGCCGCTCTAGCTCGCCGCTGCCGATGCGTGTGGGACGTGCGGCAATCTGTAGCCACGAGGGAATCTCTACCGGTTTAGTCAGGTCAATGTGCGTCATGATCTACTCTCCTTGTAAACAGGGGACCTCACCCCTCATTCCTTACCCCCTTCCCCGCCTTGCAGAAAGAGGGAGACAACGCAGGAGATGGGGGTAATCTTCCTCCTAGCCGTTCGGGAAAAACTGCGGCAAATAGGCGCGGTGCGCCTCCAACATCTCGTCCAGCAGGGCACGTGCCACCTCAAAAGAGGGCACCAACGGGTTGACCAGCATGGCCATCAGTGCCGCCTGCCGCGAGCCGCTGACGCCCGCCTCCACCGTCCAACTCTCCCACGCTTTGGCCTGCTGGCAGAGGGCGCGGATCGTCTCCGGCAGGTGCCCCATATGCAGCGGCGTGACGCCGTGCGCCCCCACCACGCAGGGCACTTCTACCGAGGCGTCGTCAGGCAGGTCGGCGATGGCCCCATTGTTGCGCGTGACCAGAATCTGCACATCGCGCCGATCCAGCAGCAGCGAGAGAATGACGCGGATGGCTGCCTCGGAATAAAGTGCCCCGCCGCGCTGGCTCAGCTCCGGCGGCTTGACCATCTGGTTGGGATCGCGGTACTTGGCAAACAGCGCCCGCTCCACTTCCAGCACGGTCTCGCCGCGCGTCTTGGGGGCAGCTTGCGCCTCGGCTACTTTGCGCGGATGGTAGTAGTAATATTGTAGATACCAGGTGGGGATGACGCCCAGCGTGCGCACCAGCTCCGCATCAAAGGGCAGCTCGTGCCCGACATGCTCCAGCATGTCCATCAGGCGGCTTGTGACGTCCTGCCCATCGCAGTAAATGCGCCGCACCCAGTTGACGTGGTTCAGCCCCACCCACTCCAGAAAGACCTGCTCATCGCGCACGCCCAACGCCTGCGCAACGAAGCGCTGCATGTTGATAGGATTGTTGCACAGCCCTACTGCTTTCACGTTGGTATGCTTGAGCAGCGCCTCGGTGATAATGCCCGACGGGTTGGTGAAGTTGAGATACCACGCTTGGGGCGCATAGCGCTCCATGTCGCGGGCGATCTCCAACGTGACGGGGATAGTGCGCCAGGCCTTGAGCGTGCCGCCCGGCCCCGTCGTCTCCTGCCCGATCACGCCGTACTTGAGCGGTATCTTCTCATCCAGAATGCGGGCCTGCATCTGCCCCACGCGGATTTGCGAGACGACGAAATCCGCACCCTCTATCGCCTGCGGGCGGGAAGTGGTGAGCGTGACGCGGGTATCCAGCTCGGCATGATGCACCTGCCGCTGCACCATCCCACCCACGATCTCCAACCGCTCGGCATCCACGTCATAGAGCGCAATCTCGCCGACTTGCACTTCCTGTTCATGCTGGATGAAGCCGTCCACAAACTCCGGCGTGTAGGAACTGCCACCGCCGATGATGGCCACCTTGCCTATCTTCGCCATTGTTCCACCTCGCGTTCCAGCTCGGCCACACGCTGATAGAGATGGATCAGCTGACGGGTGTGATCGATCTCCGCCCAAGCCAGCAGCAGAAGGTCCATCGCATGGATCAAGAGCACCGAAAAGGGGACTTGCTCGCCACCCGCCTCCATCTGCACGATGTGGGCCTCCATTTTGTGTGCCTCCACTTGCTCGGCCTCGGCCTCGGCGAGGGCCGCTTCTGCCGCCGCAAAGTCGCCCGCTTCGGCGTGTTCGGCGGCCTTGATAGCCTGCGAACGGGCGTTGCCTGCGTGCAGGATCAGGGTGAAGAGGCGCTGTT
>DAOTYL010000361.1:0-3443 GCA_034434955.1 Anaerolineae bacterium
TGTCCTGTCTACCGCACTATCGGCGGACACGCCTACGGCAGCGTGTATTCCGGCCCGGTGGGATCGGTGCTTTCGCCGATTTTGGGCGGCGTCGCGGCTTTTGCCGATTTGCCGCAGGCGAGCACCCTCTGCGGGGCTTGCCATGACATCTGCCCTGTGCGCATTGACCTACCTCTGCTCCTGCTGCGCCTACGCCGCGAGGTGGCAAGGGAAGGATACACACCGCGCTGGCTGCAGGTGGGTATAAGGGGTTACACCGCAGTCGCCCGCCGGGCAGGGCATTTTGCGCTGGCAGCGCGGTTGGCCTCGTGGCTCACCCGCTTGATGGGCGGTGGGTGGTTCAACGGGCAGCTGCCGGGGCCGCTCGGCGCATGGACACGCTCCCGTGCTTTCCCGCCCTTCGTCCGCCGCACGTTCCAGCAGCGTTGGAAGGAGCGCCACCGTGGCTGATGCCCGTGAAGACATCCTCAGGGCCATCCGTGCTGGCCTCAAATTGGCTCGCCTGCCCGATGTACCGGCGGAGCGTCCGTCTTACGATGTTCCCCGTACAGTGGGCAGTGTAGCCGAGTTTGTGGGCGAACTGGAGCGGCTTTCGGGGCACGTAATACGAGTTGCTTCTCCGGCGGATGCTGCTCAGGCAGTCGTAGCGCTGTGTACAGGCCGGGGCTGGAAGCAGGTTTGGGCATGGTCCTGGGATGAGATTGCTTGCCCGGGGCTGGCCGAGGTCCTCAATGCAGCCCATATTGAGGCCGTGCACGGGGGTGATCCCGCCGATCTGGAGCGGCTTCCGGTGGGCATCACCGGCGCAGATGCGGCGCTGGCTGAGAGCGGCACATTGATCCTGCGCAGCGGCGCAGGGCGCTCGCCGCTGATCTCTCTTCTGCCACCAGTGCATATTGCGCTGCTGGAGGTGCAGCGCATTTTCCCGGACCTCCATACCTATCTGAACAGCCTGCCTGATCCGGTGGCACACATCCGTGCGGCAAGCAATCTCGTTCTCATCAGCGGCCCCAGCCGCACCGCCGATATTGAGCAGGTGTTGACCTTGGGCGTGCATGGCCCACGTGAGCTGATCGTCGTGCTGTGGGGCTGATGGCGAATTCTTTTTGCCTCCTCTGTTGATCGTGTTACATTCCTCATCATGTGCAGGGAGCATCGTCGTATCACTGGATGGCTTTCTTGGCTTGCCGTCTTGTTGCTAGCCACCGCCTGCCAGGGTCCTGGTGAGGAGGCCATGACGGTCACCATCATCGCTGATGGGGCTACACAGGTGCTGGCGGTGGAGGGCCAACCGATGGTCGGCGAGGTGCTGCGCCAAGCAGGTCTCGCGCTGGGCGATCTGGATCGGCTCAACCCGCCTTCCTACAGTCGGGTGTGGGATGGAATGACGATCACCATTGTGCGGGTGGCCGAGGAGATGGTGACCGTCCAGGAGACCGTTCCCTTTAGCAGCCGCACCGTGCCCACCGATAGCTTACCCAGCGGGGAGACGCGCCTCCTGCAAGCAGGCGTCAACGGTGTGGCGGAGGTGACCTATCGTATCACTTATGAGGACGGTGTGGAGGTGGCGCGGGCCGAGGTCCGGCGTGTGCTGATCGACCCGCCGCAGGAAGAGGTGATTCTTGTCGGCAGCCAAGGAGAGCTCCCTACCGTCACCGTCAATGGAACGCTGGTTTACCTTTCCGGCGGTAATGCGTGGGTGATGCGTCAGAACAGCGCCAACCGCCGCCCGCTGACAACCGACGGAGGGTTGGATGGGCGCGTGTTCGAACTCTCGGAGGATGGCAAGCGCTTGTTGTTCACTCGCATAGAGGGAGCAGAGGAGACGTTCAACCGCCTGTGGGCGATCTTGGACATAGCCGATGCGGAGAGCCAACCCATTCGGCTGGATGTGGCGAACGTGCTGTTTGCAGCATGGGTACCCGGCACACAGCGCACCATCGTGTACTCAACGGCTGAGCCGCGCGAGGGCTATCCGGGTTGGCAGGCCAACAATGACCTGTGGCGCGGACAAGTCGATCCCGAGGGCCATGTGGTGCAGCGCACACAGCTGTTGGAACCCTCTAGCGGAGGGACCTATGGCTTTTTGGGCATGGGCTTTGCTTTTGCGCCGGATGGCGTGACATTGGCCTGGACACAGCCGGATGCTATTGGCGTGTTGATCCCTGAGTACCCTCCGCCGGAGCTCCCCCTCGGCCCGCGCACACCTACGCCTGAACCGACTCCCACCCCACTTGAGCCGGACATTCCCGCCGAGCGGCTGCCCGTTGCCTATATTCGCCGCACGCTGGCGAGCTTCATCCCCTGGAACGCCTATGATTTCGTGTGGCGGCCTGGTGTGAGCTGGTCGCCAGATGGAAATCTCATCGCCACGACGATACACGGTGCACCGCTGGGCAGCGAACTGCCGGAGGACAGCCCCGTATTCCACCTTATTGTCCTGCCTATACAGGGAGGCTATAGCATCCATTTGGTTGAGCAGGCTGGCATGTGGGCCGAGCCGCGCTATTCGCCCGCTGCTGCGCCGGACGGCACGCCGCTGGAGGTGCGATTGGCCTACCTACAGGCTATCCAGCCGCTGGATAGTGTTTATGGACGCTATCGACTGGTTGTGATGGACCGTGATGGTAGCAACCGCCGCCTTATCTACCCGCCGGAGGATCAGCCGGGCCTGTTGCCGCAACTCTTCGCTTGGTCGCCGGATGGCAGGCAGATCGCGCTGGTGAACCCCGGCCCGGAGGGCAATCTCTTTCTGGTGGATGTCGCCATTGGGCTGGCGCAGCAGATCACCATGGACGGGCTGAGCAGTAACCCACGCTGGGGGCCATGAATAAAAACAGACGCATCCTTACCGTTGGCCTATTGGTGACAGGAGCGCTTCTTGCTCTGATGGGGGCAGCGACGCTGATCGCCCAGCAGCAGGAGCGCCTGCGCGGGGCGCTGGACGGTCTGCCATCCGTCGACTTGCCACCGCGCGTGCCTGTGCTGGGTGTCAACGCCGACTTAACTCAGTATGATGCGACGGCGCTTGCGGAGAACCTTGACCGTATCGCCGAGGTAGGCTTCGTATGGGTGCGGCAGACCTTCGCTTGGGAGGAGATCGAGCCGCAGCCGGGTCACTACGAGTGGGCCGCTTATGATGCCATCGTGGAGGAAGTCACAGCGCGTGGGTTGCGGCTTGTTGCCGTGCTTTGGCGCTCACCTGCATGGGCGGCAGATAATCCTACCGCTCCGCCCCAGGATGAAGAATCTTTCGCCCGCTTTGCTGCCGCGGTTGCCGCCCGCTACGGCAACCGCATAGACGTGTATCAAATCTGGGATGAGCCAAACCTGGCCAGCGGGTGGGGTGGTCGGCCTGCCGACCCTATCGGCTATGCTACCCTCTTGCAGGCCGCCTACCGCGCCATCCATGCAGCGGATCCCCACGCGCTGGTGCTCACCGC
>DAOTYL010000362.1:0-5895 GCA_034434955.1 Anaerolineae bacterium
CCACCGGCGGAACTTACCGCGGCGAGTGGATGCTGCGCACACCGCAAGGGGAGATTTTCGGCGTTGGCGAACGGGGAGATCGACCTTTCTGGGTGGAGATCGTTGTTGGGCCGCCAGCCACGGCCACCAGCCCGCCTACCGTCACGCCAACGCCCATCCCGCCCACGCCCACCAGCCCGCCTACCAGCGTACCGACCGCTACCCCCACACCCTTCCCGACCATCACCGATTGGCGTGGGGAGTACTACCGCTCGCCGGACCTCTCCGGCTCGCCAGCCTTGATCCGCAACGACGCATCCATCGATTTCAATTGGGGCGGCGGCGCGCCCGATACAAGCCTCCCCAGTGACAACTTCTCGGTGCGCTGGACGCGCACGCTGAACTTCGAGGCCGGCCTCTACCGCTTCCGCATTGCGGCAGATGATGGCGTGCGGCTGTGGGTGGATGATGTGCTCCTGCTGGATAGCTGGCAGGATGGCATCCACGACCTCCACACCGACTACGCCCTGCTGGACGGTCAGCACCGTCTGCGCGTGGAATACTACGAGCGCAGTGGCGCAGCCAGCATCCGCCTGACGTGGGAGCGGCGTGCGCCCACCTCCTTCCCCGATTGGAAGGGGCAGTATTGGGCCAACCGCCACTTCAGCGGTGATCCGGTCTTTGTCCGCAACGACCGCGAGATCGATTTCGTGTGGGGCGAGGGGCCAGTGGTGGCCGGTATGCCCAGCGACAACTTCGCCGTGCGTTGGACGCGCACCCGCCACTTTGAGGCTGCCACCTACCGCTTCCACGCGCTGGTGGATGACGGTGTGCGCATCTGGGTAGATGACGTGCTGGTCGTGGAGAGTTGGCGCGACGGCAGCGTGCGCAAGGTGACGGGCGAGGTAGCGCTGACGAGCGGCGATCATCGGGTGCGGGTGGAGTACTACGAGCGCACAGGCGCAGCACGCATCCGCGTATGGTGGGAGCGCGTCACCACCCCTGCGCCCACGCCCACCAACACCCCGCATCCCACCCCCACCCCGACCAAAACCCCCACGCCCACCCCGACGCCCGTCGGAACGGCCTCCATCGGTGGGGTGGTGTGGCACGATGTTTGTCCGCTGACCGGCCAACCCGTGCCGCCCATCATCATCATGAGACTGCCGGTGGGCTGCGTGGTAGGCGAGGACGGGACGTATCATGCCGACGGTATCCGCGACCCGAACGAGCCGGGCATTAAGAGGGTGGTGGTAACGCTCACTCAGGGCACATGTCCAGCTCCCATGCCGCCGACGGGAACACCCATACCGATGGGAGGGACAGCCACACCGCCTGCTTCCCCGCCGTCTCGGGGCGGCAGCGCCGTATCGTCTCCACCGCTTACGGCCATCACCAATGAAGAGGGCGTGTACATATTCCGCCGCCTCAGTGCAGGGACCTACTGCGTCACGGTGTCCACCAGCGACCCCCGCAATGCGGCCATTCTGCTGCCCGGCCTGTGGACGTATCCAAACAGCGCGGGCGCCGTAACTGTAACCCTGCACCGCGGCGAGGATGTAAGGGACGTGGACTTCGGCTGGGATTACCTGCTCTTGCCGTCGACGATGGGGAGCGTCCGCTGAGCGCTTGTGGCCACAGCAAGGGGCAGCTGTCCCTTGCTGTGGCCGTTCTTACCCCTGTACCGAGTGAAACAAGGGGGTGGAGGTAAGATTTCTCTCCGTTTGTCCCCCTCTCATACCGCCGCTATACTACCTCTGGGGCAACATCTCAACGGGTGAAGCGAACATGACCACCATCCTTGTTGTTGAGGACGAAGAGACCCTGCGCGAGGAGTTGGCCTACAATCTGGGGCAGGAGGGGTACAAAGTCCTCACCGCCGGCGACGGTGAGGAGGCTCTGCGCCTCATCCGCAAGCAGAAGCCTGACCTGGTGGTACTGGACATCATGCTCCCTGCTCTGGATGGGCTGTCAGTATGCCGCTTGGTGCGCCGCGACCCGGAGGTGGCGCACATCCCCATCATTATGCTCACCGCACGCGGCACGCAGGGCGATAAGATGGTAGGCCTTGACAGCGGCGCAGACGACTACGTTACCAAACCGTTTGGGCTAGGCGAGTTTCTGGCGCGGGTGCGGGCTGTGCTGCGCCGTTTGCCAGAGCAGAGAGTCGGCAGCCAGACGCTAGAAGCGGGCGACATCCGCGTTGACCTTGTCTCGCGGCGTGCTTATCGGCGCGGCGAAGAGTTGCACCTCAGCCACAAAGAGTTTGACTTGCTGGTGGAGCTGATGCGCAATCGGGGCGCGGTGCTCTCACGCGATCTGATCCTCTCCAGGGTGTGGGGCTACGACTACTACGGCGACAGCCGCACGGTGGATGTCCACGTGCGCTGGCTGCGCCAGAAGATCGAGGACGATCCCTCCAACCCCACGCACATCGTCACGGTGCGCGGCTTTGGCTACCGCTTTGAGGGATAGCGGATGGAGATCGCGCTGATCATCATCCTCGCCCTTGCGCTGGTTGTGAGCGTCGCCGCATGGCGTTCTGCGCTGCGCCGCCTACGTGAGGAACAAGCCCGCTGTGCCAAGCTGGCGCAGAAGCTGCGTGAGCAGCCTTCGTTGGAGGCGCACATCGCGGCCCTCCGCACGCTCGGCGAGGTGTCCTATGATGCGCTGCTGCTGGTGGATGCCCGCCACCGCATTCTGCATATGAATGAGGAGGCACGGCGTCTGTTTGGCTTTGACCCCGCCAGAGCACCGGAGCTGCCCGCCACCCTGATGACGGTTGCACGTCACCACGAGCTGGATGAGGCCGTCAGCCGTGCGTTTGAAGAGGGCGAAGACCTCACCCTCCAGATAACCATCCACAACGGTACTTACCGCGTGCGCACCCTTTACCGTGAGACGCCCACCGGTCCGGTGGTTGCGCTGGCCCTGCAAGATGTGACGGAGCTTCAGCGGTTGGGCCGTGCCCGCCGCGACATGGTGGCCAACATCAGCCATGAGCTGCGCACGCCCATCACCTCCATTCACCTGCTGGTGGATACCCTGCTGCGCGACAAGGACTTCACGCACAAGCACACCGCCGAGCGTCTGCGCAAGATCGCAGCCGAGGCCGATATTCTCCAGCAGATGGCGCAGGAGCTGCTGGACCTCTCCATGATCGAGTCGGGGCGGGCAGAGTTCATCTTTACGCCGGTAGCCATCAGGGAAGTCTTCGCTGAAGTTGCGGAGCAGTTCGCCGAACAGGCCGAGCGCAGCGAGGTGACCATCGAGGCGCAAGCCCCACCGGACCTCCAAGTGCTGGCCGATGCGCAGCACCTGCGCCGAGCGCTGGGGAATCTGGTGCATAACGCCATTAAGTTCTCCCCACGGCAGGGAATCGTGCGCCTGGCGGCGGAGGTACAGGGCGATCAAGCCCTTATCTCGGTGACCGACAGCGGGCCGGGTATCCCTATTGATGAGCGCACACGGGTCTTTGAGCGCTTCTACCGCAGCGACCGTGCACGCAGCGGCAGCGGCACAGGGTTGGGGCTAGCCATCGCCAAACACATCGTGGAGGCACACGGCGGCGCGATCTGGGCCGAAGAATCGCCCACGCCACCCGGCGCGAGGCTGTGCCTCACGCTGCCGTTGGCCACCGAGCAGAAGCAGGGATAATCCACCCCCTCCCCGCCGGTTGCGGGGAGGGGGTAGAGGGTGGGAGTAAAGACTGCTCTCACCCCTGCCGATTAGCGGATAAACATCCCTGGCGCATTCCATGCGCTGGCAGAGAGGACCTGCGCCAGCACCGGCACGTAGCCTATAAGCACCAAAACCACCGCCGCGCTTACCCACACGCGCCAGCGATCCAACACAGCAGGGGCGTTCTCCGGCCCGGAAAGCGCCTCGGCCAGCGGCACATCCACATCCTCGGCGGTGCCCTTCTTCATGAGCAGTGTGCCCAGCACGTTCACAAAGAACAGCAGGCCGCTCACCGTCAGGATGATCCCCCCGATGGCCGTCATCCACATTGCCCCCTGCAGCCCACCCAGCGGCAAGTTGGCCGTAGAGTCAAACAGCTGCTGGGTGTAGACGGCCTGTGAGAAGGGCACACGGCGCGGTGCGCCAAGCAGCCCCGCCCAGTGCATCCCGCGCCCGAAGAGCACCATGCCGATAAACCACGTCCAGCCTTGCGCCAGCGCCGCTGCTTTGCTGAACAGCCGCCGCTTAGTGAGGTAGGGCAACAGCCAGTAGGTGATCCCCATAAAGCTCAGCGTGGAGGCTGTGCCTACCGTCAGGTGGAAGTGGCCGGGCACCCAAGTAGTGTTGTGCACCACGAGGTTGATCGAGTAGCTAGCGTTGAGCACGCCGCTGACGCCGCCCGCCGCAAAGATGATCATCGCCAGCACTTGCGCCGCAAAGCTAGGATCGCCCCAGGGCAGGCGGAAAATCCAACCGATGATGCCCCTGCCACCGCGCTGTTTGCCCGCATACTCCAGCGAGGCCATCAGCGTGAACGCCGTGATCAAGCTAGGAAAGGCCACCGCGTAGGTCAGCACGGTGTGCAAGCCCTTCCACACCTCGCTGATGCCCGGATCGGTGAACTGGTGATGAAGCCCTACCGGCGTAGAGAAGAGGATGAAGAGCATGAAGACCAGCCGCGCGATGGGATCGGAGAAGAGCTTGCCCCCTGCCTGCTTGGGGACCATGGCGTACCACGAGACGTAGGCGGGCAGCAGCCAGAAGTACACCAACGGATGTCCGAAGTACCAGAACAGCGTGCGTGCCAGCAACGGATTGGTATTCTCGATCAACCCCAGCGACCAAGGGATGACCATCGTCAGCATTTCGGCAGCCACACCGATAGTGGCAATATCCCACACGATCCAAGTAGCCAGCGTGGCGACCGTCGCAATGGGCGTCTTGACGCCGGGATTGTCACCCCGCCATGCCGCCCACGTGAGGAAGAAATTGGCGGAGTGAATCCACGTGCCGACAACGACCAGCGTCAGCCCGATGTAGTAGGCAGGATGGGCACGCATGGGCACGTAGAAGGTGTAAAGCACGTTGGCGTTGCCGGTGAACATCGCCCAGGCAGCCAAGCCTACGCCAAGGAGCATCACCCCAAAGGCGATCCAGCTGAGCATCATGCTGCGCATGGGACGCTCCAGCGAACGCGAGACGGCGATCATGAGGAAGCCGCTGATGAAAAACGTCGTCCATGTCAGCGCGTTGAGCACACCGTGCAGGGTGAGTGCTTTGTAGTAGCTGCCGAAGATCGGCAGGGGATAGAAGTTAATGCCAGCGTGCTCCAGCGCCTGAAACAGCCCAATGAGGCCTCCCAGAGCGATGGCCACAAACGAGATGGCGATAAACCAGAAGGCGAGCACACGCTCGCGCTTGTAATCGTACACTGCCTCCATCTGTCTACCCCTTGCTATACTAGAGAAGCTGGTGGACGGTTGTCGCCGCTACCACCGCGGCGAGTGTCACCAGCAGAAAGAGGTTGGAGAGTACAAACAGCCGTATGGCTTGCTGCCGTTGCGGCCTGCGCATCAACCGCACACTCCCCAGGACTATCGGCACTGCCAGCGCCAGCGTGGGGATGAAGTACACCCATCCCAGCGCGGGGTGCGCCGCCAGCGCCAGCGCCCCTATCGCCGTGCTCAGCGCGTGGAGGAAAATCCAGCGTGCGCTGGCCGTCTCGCTGGCCCGCACGGGGAGCATCGGCACGCCAGCGAGGGCATAATCGTTGCGATAGAACAGCGCCAGCGCCCAGAAGTGCGCTGGAGTCCAGAGGAAGACGATGAGCGCCAGCACAATGACGCCGGCATCGGTGGGCGCACCGACCGCTGCGCCGCCGGTCATCACCGCCATGCTGCCCGCAGCGCCGCCGATGACGATGTTCAGCACGCTGCGCGGCTTGAGCCATATCGT
>DAOTYL010000363.1:0-13226 GCA_034434955.1 Anaerolineae bacterium
CCGCACGATCGCCAGCCCTTCGGCGGCGCGGAAGACGGGATCGCGGCCCGCCTTGCCGCTGTAGGCCACGCCCACACAGTCGCCCCAGGCGACCTGCCTACGCCCCGCCGCGTCCTCCAGCACAAGGCCCACCGAGACAGCCTCGGCAGGCTCGCGGACGCGCTGAAAGCCGGGCGTGACGGGCGGAGCTGTGTAGCGATCGGAAACGGGCAGGGGGGCGGCCTGCAGGGCCGCGAGGTCCTCGACATAATACGCGCCCGCTGCGGGCGCGGCGATCACCTGCACGATGCGCGTCATACGGCAGCAGCTCTGTGCTCAAGCGGCAGCATGCTGATGGCCTGCTCCGTGCAGGTGTTGGCACACAGGCCGCACCCCCAGCATTTGGAGGGGTCAAAGCGCACGTTGGGCTTGGTCTTGCCGTCCACCTCCACAGTAGCGCCGTCGTGGTAGAAGGCACCGAAGTGGCAACGCCGCACGCATGCCCCACAGAAGCGGCACAGGTCGGTGTTGAAGGCGGCGATGTAGCGGCTGCGCGGCCACACGCCTTTGCTGCCCAGCTCCTGCGCCGCGCGGAAGGGATAGCAGTCATCGGCGCAGCAGTTGCAGATGGCATGCAGCCCGCGCGTGCGCCATTCGCTATCGGCGGTGTGCATCAGCCCCTTCTGATCGGCGCGACGCACCAGCCGCTTGGCTTCCTCTTTAGTCAGCCTGCGCCCGTGCCCACGATCGAGGGCGGCCCGTGCGCCATCGTCCAGCCAGATGCAGGTCTCCACCGGCTTGTCGCAGTTCTGCCCTAGGCGGCGGCAGTCGCAGGGCTGCACGATGATCTCGGTGGCGGCGTCGATCATCTCTTCCACCTCGTGCAGCAGCAGGATGGTATCGTTGGGTAGCGCGTTCTCGGCGGCCAGCCCCTGCATCTTGCGCTCAACGCTGGCGCGGTGCCGCTCAATGAAGGCATCTAGGAAGCGGCGGTCCAGCATCTTGCGGTCGGCGGGCGGAATGTCGTCCCAGTTCTCGTACTTGGCAAAGTGATCCAGCCGGGCGTAGAAATCCGCCGGAGCGTAGTGACCCTCCGGCGTCTTGTTGACCACACAGCGCGAATAAGCACGCTGGAGCAGCGCTTCTGCCTGCTCCGGCAAGATGCCCAGCAGGTCAGCAGCCCCCTGCACCGTCACCGTGCGGCCTGCCATCGCCACGATGAGGCGCATCTCGTCCTCATCCACGATGAGGTGCAGGTAAGGGCGTGCTTCCTCCCACACACCGAAGGCGGCCATAAAAGCGTCTACCAGCATCAGGCCCCAATCCTTTCACCTCACCCCCACCATCTGCGGCTGCCGTCCCCTCTCCGCCATCGCAAGGGGAGCAGAGGGTGGGTGAGGCCTAGCGCTCTGTCTCGCGCACGTCCACGATCCTCTGGCTCTCAATGGCCGAGATAGCCGCTACGACCTCTTCCTTCGGCTCGGCGATCTTGATGACGGCTTCCCAGGTGTAGGGGTCTTTAGGCACGACCACGCCACCGAGGGCCTCAATGCCCCACCCGCGTGCGGCAATGGCCGAGACGAGCTTCGCCAGCTCGCCTCTGACCATCGGCATGTGCACTGTCACGCGCACACAGGGTGTGCGGCCCGACATCAACTCGGTGAGGTGCTGCAGGAGGTCGGTCTCAGAGATAAGGCCCAGCACGATGCCGTCCTCTACCACCGGCAGGCAGCCGATACGCCGCTCCACCATGATGTGTGCGGCCTCTTCAATGGGCGTATCCGGGGGAATGGTGACCACATCCACTGCCTTGATCATCACGTCTTCCACCGTCAGGCGCGAAAGGTAGCGCGTGATCTCCCACATGTCCAAACTGCCCAGCCGACCGGGGTCTACCAGCAGCGTCTGGCGTGTCACCAATCCCAGCAGGCGCTTGCCGTCGCCCACGATGGGCAGATGGCGGATGTCATGCTCACCCATGTAGCGTTGCGCCTCTATGATAGACATGCCCGGTTCGCCCATCGGTGGGTGCCTGACCATGTAATCCTTAACCAGCATGGCGTTGCTCCTCTTCAATGCTGATCACCTCGCCTATCTGGCGCAGGTCCTCCAGCGGAATGTGGCAGTAGATGCGGTGCCCCTTGCCGGCCTCACGGGCGGGCGGCGCTTCCACCTCGCAGATTCTGCCGCCCTCAGGCAGCAGATGGCGGCGTGGGCAGCGCGTGTGAAAGCGACAGCCGCTGGGCGGGTTCAGCGCACTGGGGACAGTCCCGCTCAAGCGGATGTGTTTCTGCTCCACGCGGGGATCGGGGATGGGGATGGCCGAGAGCAGCGCTTCCGTGTAGGGATGGTAGGGCGGCGCATAAATCGCCTCGGCAGGGCCAACCTCGGCGATCTGCCCCAAGTACATCACGGCGATGACATCGCAGAAGTAGCGCACCACGCTCAGATCGTGGGAAATGAGCACCAGCGTTGTGCCCATCTGCTGTTGAATCTCCAACAGCAGGTTGAGCACCGCTGCCTGCACCGAAACATCCAACGCAGAGACCGGCTCATCGCACAGCACCAGCTTGGGGTTGCCGGCGATGGCGCGGGCAATTGCCACGCGCTGCTTTTCCCCGCCGCTGAGCTGGCGCGGTAGACGGTCGTAGTACCCCTCACCCAACTTCATGAGATTCAGCAGGCGGATCACTTCCTCACGCACTTTCTGGCGCGGCACAACCTTGAAGCGCAGGAGGGGGCGTGCGATCTGCCGCCCTACGCTGAAGGAGGGATTGAGTGTGGAGTCGGGGTTTTGGAACACCATCTGTAGGTTGCGGATCAGGTCTAGGTCGCGCTTCAGCACGGGCTGCGTGATGTCTATCCCCATGAATTCGATCTCGCCGCCGGTGGGCTTCTCCAGCCCAATGACGGTTTTCACCAGCGAGGTCTTGCCGCACCCCGACTCGCCAACGATGCCCAGCGTCCGTCCACGTTGGACGGTCAGGCTCACGCCGTCCACCGCCCGCACCAGCTGCTTCGGCCCGCCGACGAGGTACTTGGAGGGAGCTTCGTAGTACATGCGCAGGTTCTCAATGCGCAGGATCGTCTCGTCGGTGGAGGGAGCAGCAGCAGACACGAGGGGCGCTTCGGCGACGGGCTGGGGCAGGCGGCTGCCAGCCTGCATCACCTCTTCCGCAAAGAAGCAACGCGCCTCATGGCCGTCCGCAAGGTGCTCCAGATCGGGGCGCTTCGTGCGGCAGAGGTCGCGGGCGAAGTCGCAGCGCGGCTCAAACACGCAACCGGGCGGCAGCTCCCGCGCCGAGGGCACGCGCCCGCGGATGGGACGCAAATAGCCGCTGTACTTGGACATGCCCACACCGGGCAGGCAGGCGATCAGCCCTTGGGTGTAAGGATGCGCAGGCCGCAGGAAGATGTCCTGTACGCTGGCCTGCTCCACGATCTCGCCAGCATACATCACCCCCACCCGGTCTGAGACGCGGGCAATGACGCCCAGATTATGGCTGATGTACATGATGGCCGTATCAAACTCGCGCTGCAGGTCGTTGATGAGGTCCAGCACCGCCGCCTCAACCGTCACATCCAAGGCGGTGGTAGGCTCATCCATGATGAGCAAGGCGGGGTCGTTGAGCAGCGCCATGGCGATCACCACGCGCTGTTGCTGCCCGCCGGAGAGTTGGTGTGGATAGCGGCGCATCACATTGGCCGCATCAGGCATGTAGACGCGCTCCAACATGCGCAGGCATTTCTCCTCGGCGGCGGCTTTCTTCATGCCGCGGTGGACGATCAGCACTTCCGCCATCTGATCGCCGATGCGCATAGAGGGGTTGAGCGCCTGCATGGGGTCCTGATAGACCATCGCGATGCGGTCGCCGCGCAGCTGGCGCAGCTCGCGCTCCGAGCGTCCCACCAGATCGCGCCCCTGAAAGAGGATGCGCCCGTCCACGATCTTGCCGTTGCGCCCCAGAAAGTTGACCACGCTGAAGGCCACCGTGCTCTTGCCGCAACCCGATTCGCCTACGATGCCGAACGTCTCGCCGTGGTGAATCTCAAAGGAAACATCGCGCACGGCGGGGACATCTCCGTAGCGGGTCTCGTAGGAGACGGCCAGCCCTTCCACCTTGAGGATGGGTATCTCGTGCTTCCCCTGTCTCATGCCCATTCCTTTACAGCCTCATCCCCTCGCCCGTGACGCAAGGAGAAGGCCAGGGGTGAGTGAAGCCCTTATCCCACAGAACGCTCCTATTGATAGCGCGTCGTCTCTTCGCGCAGGCCATCGGCAAATAGGTTCAGCCCCACCACCAGGCTGGAGATGGCCAGCGCAGGCCACAACACGCCCAACGGATTGGTCCAGATCCAGCGGCGGGCTTCGCTGATCATGCCGCCCCAGTCGGGCGTGGGCGGCGGCAGCCCCAGCCCCAAGAAACCCAGCGTACCAATGGCGAAGATGGCGTAGCCCACACGCAGCAGCGCATCGATGATCAGCGGGCCACGTGCGTTGGGCAGAATCTCCACAAACATGATGTAGAGCGGGTGCTCGCCGCGCGTCTCAGCAGCGCGGATGTAGTCCCGTGTGCGGATATCCAGCGTGAGGCTGCGCACCAGCCGCGCCACCCCAGGCGCACCAACAAAGGTGATGGCCAGCACCACGTTCACCGCCGAGGGGCCGATGGCGGCAATGATGATCAGGTAGAGCAGGATGGTGGGGAAAGCCATGATCGCATCCAAGATGCGCATCACGATCTCATCCACGATGCCACCGAAGTAGCCGCCCACCAGCCCCAGCACCGTGCCGACAGCCACTGCGCCCAACACCGAGAGAGGCGCCAAGATAAGGATGGTGCGGCTGCCCCAGATCAGCCGCGAGAGCACGTCGCGCCCCAGCTTGTCAGTACCCAGCAGGTACACGTCAGAGGGTGGCTGGTTGATGGCTCGCTCATTTTGGGCGTAGGGGTCATGGGGGGCCAGCAGGGGCGCGAAGATCGCCACCAGCACCCAGAAGAGCACAATGCTCAACCCGATCACCGCCACCCGCGAGCGGAAGATGATGGAGACCTGCTCCCACGCCTTACGCAGACGCCCTTTGCGCTGCCCGGAGATCAATTCGGTCGCCCTCATGCAGCCCTCCTACCTAGGCGTAGCGCACACGCGGGTTGAGGAACGTGTAGATAATGTCGGCCACCAGCTGCGTGCCGACCGCCAGCGCTACCATCACCATTGCGCCGGCCTCAATGGCGTTGATGTCCTTGAAGAGCGCCGAGTCCAGCAGGTACATCCCCAGGCCCGGGTAGCCAAACACCGACTCCACCACCACGATGCCGCCCACCAGCCAATTGACATGCAGCATGATCACGGTGATGGGGGCCATGAGCGCGTTGCGCAGAGCGTGCTTGAACACAATGCGCCAATAGGGCAGCCCCTTCAGATGGGCTGTGCGGATGTAGGGGGCGCTCATCACTTCCACCATGCTGGCGCGTGTCATACGGGCCACGTAGCCCACCTCCACCAGCGTCAGCGTCAGTACGGGGAGGATCAGCAGTTTCGGGTCTTGCCAGGGGGCGATGTCGGTGACAAAGACGGCGGCCCCCGGCAGAACCTTCAGCCAGAAGGCGAAGACCAATATCAGGAAGACGCCACTGGCGAACTCCGGCACCGATGTGGTCACCAGGCTGAAGAGCGAGATGGTGCGGTCAAGGACGCTGCCCTCGCGCAGACCGGCTAGAATCCCCAGCAGCAGAGCGATAGGCATAATGAAAGCAAAGGCGATCGCCGCCAGCGTGAAGGAGTTGCGCAGACGGCGCAGCAGAGTCGGCCCGACGGAGCGGTTGGTGCGGAACGAGACACCCGGGTCACCGCGCAGCAAGCCCTTGCGCAACGGCAGGTATTCCATGCCGGTAGCCTCCGTCATGGCGCGGCCTGCCACCGCCGGGCCACCGGTCTCGGTGCGGCGCACGTCTCGGTACCACAGCACCACATGCCCCGCCATGTCCACACCCCAAAAGTAGGCGTTGCCCTCTTCGTCGTAGCGCCAATCATCAAAAGGGAACTGCTGAAGGGTGCCGTCGGGCATGAGGCGCATCTCCACCAGCCCCTCATCCTTCATCTTCCACTGCGTCAGTGTGCCGTCCGGCTTGACGGCCCACCACTGCGGCTCGCCCTGCGGGGTGGCCCGCCGGAAAGCAAGCGGCATCCCCACCAGGCGGTTGTAGCGCCAGTCGTTGCCGATGAGCCAATCCAAATAGCGGACCACAATGGGGCGGTTGAGGCCCATCTGCTCACGCAGCAGCTCCACCTGCTCCGGCGTGGCGAACTGCCCCAAGATGTGGCGGGCCACGTCGCCGGGTGCCGCTTCTGTGACGAGAAAAACCACCACCGAGACGAGGAACATCGTCAGCAGCATGAAGATCAAGCGGCGCAGGATGTACTTGGCCATGTCCACTCCCGCTCAACGATAGCGGTGGTGAGGCGGAAGGCGCCCCGCCTCACCACCTGCTTGCCGACTTTCACTTAGGCTCTCACCCCAGCCAGCTGCATTCCCCTTTCGGGAAAGGTCAGAGGTAGAGTGAGGCTAGATGCGGCTACGCCTGCTCCTTTTCCCATACCTCGTCGAGCAGGTCGTAGTTGGTGGGGTGCGCCCGCACGCCCTGGAAGCGCTCATGGCAGACATACCACACATTGGTGAAAAAGGCAATGCCTGCCGCACCGCGCTCCATCTCGATGTCCTCCATCCGGCAGGCGATCTCGCGGCGGGCCTCCACGTCCAACGTGCTCTCCGCCTGACGCAGCAGGCTGACGTATTCCTCATCCACCCAGCGCGTCTCGTTCCACGGAGCGGGGTTGCCCTCCTCATCGGCGGTGAAGGCCAGCGCCGGAATCATGATGCCCAGCGGACGGTGCGCCCAGATGGTGATGCCCAGCGGCACTTCGGTCCAGATGTCCCAGTACTGTGCGGAAGGCAGGATGTTGAGGTTGATGGTGAAGCCGCCCGCTGCCGCCGTCTCCTTAAGCGACTGGGCCATAGCCGGCTCGGCGCGCGCTTCCTGCGTGGAGAGCTCCACCGTCAACCCGTCGGGATAGCCGGCCTCGGCCAGCAGCGCCCGCGCACCTTCCGGATCGTACTCCGGAATGGGCTTCTCGCAGTACTCCGGATGGATGGGGGCGAAGACCGTGTCATGGCCCAGCACACCCTCGCCGAACCAGGCCAGGTCGAGCATCTTCTGGCGGTCAATACACTTCTTGAGCGCCTGACGCACGCGCACGTCATTGAAGGGTTCCATATCCACGCGCATACGGATGTGGAACGTCTGCGCCGTCTGCGCCGAGTACACGGCGATGCCGGGCAGGTCCTTCACCGCCTGCCACACCTCGGCGGAGGGGTTGAAGATGTTGTCCACCTGGCCGCTTTGCAGCGCGGCGATCTGCGCCGCCTCGTCCTCGCCGAGGTCAAGATAGACCAGCCTATCCAGATAGGGCAGCGGTTGACCGTCAACGCCCATGCGCCAGTAGTCGTCGCGGCGCACGAACACGGCGCGCTCGGTCTCCACGTACTCCTCCATCTTGAAGGGGCCGGTGCCGATGGGCTGCTTGGTCAGGTCGCCCTCAAATGTGCGCGAGACGATGGCCGCTGGATAGTGGAAGAGGTGCTCCGGCACACCGATCTGCGGCGAGCTGAGGTACAGCTTAACGGTGTAATCGTCCACCTTCTCCACATTCTCGGGCGAGAGGTAGCTCATCAACCCCAGCATAGAGGAGCCAATGTCGGGGTCAAGCCACTGCTGGAAGTTGAAGACCACGTCGTCGGCGGTGAACTCCTGCCCATTGTTGAACTTGATGCCCTTGCGCAGGTAGAGCGTCCACTCGGTGACGTCCTCATTGGCCTCCCAGCGCTCCAGCAGCCACGGCTCGGTGATGTTGTCCCAGTTGGTGCGGGTGAGGTATTCGCACACCTGCCGCCACTGGTTGGCCGCCTCAATCCACGAGAAACGCGCCGGATGGTCCACACGCTGCACGCGGGTGGCGATGGTCATTGTGCCGCCGCGCCGAATGGCGGGCATCGGCCCAGCGGTGGCCTCTTCGGCGGGCATCGGCCCAGCGGTGGCCTCTTTGGCGGGCAAGCCTGCCTCCGGCGTCTCGGTCGCTGGTGCGCAGCTCGCCAAGAAGGCATTGGCCGCTGCCAGCGACATGCCGAGCAGGGTAGCCGTGCGCAGGAACTCACGCCGCGTGCAACGGCCCTGGCGGTAGAGTTCCTGCAGCTCCGGAATGTACGGGTGCACAGCGTGCTTCTTCATGACTTCCTCCTGCGAACTTTCTGCGGGTCCTGTGCCGCACTAAGGGTGAAAGGTTCTCCACTCGATCCTTCCTTGCGACCTCATCAGGTTGCTCCGCCGGAACACCTCCTTTCTTTGACAAGCCGGCTGGCGCTCAGCTCGCCCGCGCAGCCAGCACTTCCCCGATCACTTTCTCCGCCTCCTGCGGCAGCGGGGGAACGCTGTGCTCGGCAAGGATACGCCGGGCGCGTTCGCCGGCCCGTGCCGCAAGGTCCTTGCCACCGTCCTGCGCCCAGCCATCATAGCGACGGCGATCATACAGTTCCGGCCGCCACTGCGCCCACCTCCAGTTATCCAGCGTGTGCCCATCGGCCAAAAAGCCGCCGCCGGGCGTAGCGCGGTGAATAGCCTCCCGTGCGAGGGTACGATCGCTGACCTCCACGCCGTCCACAATATGGCGTGCGGCGCGGATGATCTCGTTGGCCAGCACCACCATCGCCATAGATGACGTGCTGCCGTATTCAATGTAGCCCACGTCGTGCACCAAGTTGGTGCGCGAGAGCAGCGCCGTCATGATGGAGGTGGCTGCCTCTGCACCTGCCTGCGCATCCACCACTTTGCTGTCGGTGGCGCCTGCCGCACCCCATGAAGGCAGGCCATAGTAGCGGGCCAGATCGCTGCAGGCAGGCATCCCCATTGCCCACTCCGGGCTGCCGTAGCTGACAATGGCCGATTTCATGTCCAAGGCGGCGGTGTTCATGCCGTAGAGGAAGGGAGCACCGCGCCGCACCAGTTGCGTCAGCACCAGCCCCACGAGGCACTCGGCGTTGCCCAACGCCAGCGCACCGGCCAGTGTGATCGGTCCTCCGCCGCCGGTGTTGGGCGAGGGCGGATAAGCCGCCGGAATGCCCTTCTCGGCGCAGAAGAGCAGCTTATCCACCGATTCCTCGTTAAAGAGCAGGGGGGAGATCGGCTCGGCGTAGAGCATGAGGAAGGGGCGCTCGCGCAGGGCGTCCTCGCCGCCCGCTACCGCGCAGGCGATGCGGTAGATGTCCTCCATGTCGGCGCGGTTGCGGGCAGTATACACGTTGGGCTTCACCGACCCTCGGATCATGGCAATGAAAGCGTGCAGGTAGTGGTCTTGAGTCGGCACGTCCGAGGGCGTGGCCATAGACATGACGAAGTCAATCTGATCGAGGCCATCGCACAGGTGCGCAATGCGGCGCACATCCTCCAGCACGGCAGGGCGCCGTTCGCCCGTCTCCACGTCTACAGTGAAGATACAATCCGAACCGGTGCCAAAGAAGACGTTATCGGCCTCCAGTGGCATGGTCAGTTCGCCTAGCCGATTGTGCATGGGGATACGCGAGGGCGCCGAGGCGATGGCATCCATCACCACGTGCTCCGGCACCTTCAGCCGCCCGTTGGACTCCCAAGCGCCTGCCTCCAGCAATAGCTGCCGCGCCCGCTCGTGCTTCATCACGATGCCCGTGCGGGCCAAGATATCCAGGCTGGCGTGGTGGATGGCCTTCACCTGCTCTGCGGAGAGCATCTGGATGCGCGGGCGCATCGTCTCAAGGCGAGTTCGTGCCACCATGTTGTTCTCTCTTGTCGGCAGGCCGATCAGGCGATCAGGCGGCGGGCGGTCTCCACAGCGGTAGCGGCATCCGGCGCGTAGGCATCCGCGCCGATGTCCTTGGCGAAGGCTTCGGTCACAGGTGCGCCGCCCACCATCACCTTCACTGTATCACGCAGTCCGGCCTCCACTAGCGCCTCAATGGTTGTGCGCATGTTGACCATAGTGGTGGTCAGCAGAGCGCTCATGCCCACGATCTGCGGCTGATGCTGACGCACAGCCGCCACGAAGTCCGCCGGCTTGACGTTGGTCCCGAGGTCCACAATCTCAAAGCCTGCGCCCTCCATCATCATCTTGACCAAATTCTTGCCGATGTCGTGCAGGTCACCTTCCACTGTGCCAATGACAAGCGTACCTACACCACGCACCTCGCTCTTGGAGAGCAGGGGACGCAGGACATTCATGCCCGCCGTCATGGCGCGGGCAGCGATGAGTACCTCCGGCACGAACAAGTCGCCCGCTTTGAAGTCGCGGCCTACCTCGTCCATACCGGCGATCAGGCCGTTCTTGAGGACCTCGGAGGGCGTCATCCCCTCGTCAAGCGCCTGTTGCACCAGTCGTGCGACCTCTTCTTCCTCTCCCGCGTAGAGTTTCTTGGCGATGGTCTGCAGGATGTCGGGCATCGCTTTTCTTTAGCCTCCTTGACTTGGATGAAGTGTTGAGGGACAGAGCCTTTACACCCTGTTATCGGAGATCGACAGCGGGGATTGCCGGACGAGGACGCCCCACTGCCGTGAACGTCAGTTCCGTCCCCAGATAAACTTCCTCACCCCATCCCGCCGCAACCGGTGCGCGGCGGTCATGGCGGGTGATATGCACCTCGTACTGATCGGCGCCCGCCTGCTGCGCTAACGCTTCCAGCAGGGGCGGCACGGCCTGATGAGCGTAGGCCACGCCTTCCTCCAGCGCCTCAAAGTCCAGCACGCCGTCGGGGAGGTGCAGGCGGAACAAGCCGCGCGAGTCGAGCGGGCGCAGTTCCACACGCACCTGTTGGATCACGCTGCCCACCGCCGCCCCGACAGCGCTGGCCACCTCAGAGCAGGAGGGGATGACGATGTCGGTGTGCAGCAGGCCCGCCGTGCGCGGCAGGTAAGCCTCAGCAGGCGCACCGATGGCGATGAGCGGATGACGCAGGGTCACATCTACGCCCAGCGCCGAAGCGGGGACCTCCTCCAGCGCTCGCGCCAGCAGCGCTCCTACGCCCAAGCCGGACATTTCACCCGTCGGCACGCCCTCATCGCCCAGCGCCTTGGCGATCAGCTCCACCGCCGCCCGCCGTGCAACCTGTGCCACGACCTGCTCGCAGAAAACGTCGGGGGCGAGGTTCACCTGTGCGGCCAACAGCGCCGCGCCCAGCCGCGACGCTTCCGCATCCCAGCGGTTGAAGCGCCCCAGCACGTGCAGCGCATCGGTGGGGGTGAAAGCAGCGCGGGCGACCAGCCAACGTGCCTCCAGCGCCTCAATGCGCCGCATGAGCAGCACCGCAGGCCCTAATGCCTCGGCCAGCGCCCGCAACGGGCGTGGCCCATTCGCCAGTTCGCGAAGCAGGCGGGCGTCCTCATCCGGGAGATCGCCGCTTGCCGGCCGCAGGGCCATCACAAACTGCCCTTCGCCGTGGCGGGGATCGGCAACCTGACGGCGTAGTTCTTCCACAACGGCGGGGTATTCGCTGGCGAGCAAGCAGAGCGGCAACACACGGCGTGGGCCGACGATCGGCCGCCGCTCGGCGTCCAGCTGCACCCAACTATCACCGCCCAGCCCGACGGTGTGCACATCCACCGCCTCGATCATGGTGTGCCAACCGCCCACCTGAGCGCCTTCGGGGTTGAGGCGCGGGCGCCCGCCGCGCAAAGCGGCGATGTCGGTAGTAGTGCCGCCTACATCCACCACCCATGCATCGCCGGCAATGCCTGCCAGATGCCGCGCCCCCAACACGCTCGCGGCCGGGCCGGAGAGAATGGTCTCAACGGGGCGCTGCATAGCCCATGCGGCACGTACCAGCGAGCCATCACCGCGCACAACCATCAGCGGTGCGCCGATATGCAGCCCGCGCAGGGTGGCCTGCACCGTGACGATCAGGTTGCGTAGCAGGGGAATAAGACGGGCATTGAGCGCCGCCGTCGCAGCACGGCGCACGGCATTGAGGCGCGTGGTCAGCTCATGCCCGCAGGTGACAGGGGCGTCGGTCATCTCGGCGATGATGTCCCTGGCGCGGCGCTCATGCGTCGAATTGCGCACACCAAAGTAAGCGGAAACGGCGAACGCTTCAACCCGCCCACGCCGCTCCACGACGGCGGCGCGAATGGCTTCCTCATCCAGCGGGGCCAGTTCGTTGCCTGCGCCATCGTGCCCGCCGCGCACGCACACTACATCTTGGGTGGCCAGTTCGCGCTCCAGGGCGTATAACTCCCGAGAGCCTGCTTCGCAGGCCGGCAGCGCTGCATCATAGCCGATCAAGATGAGACACACCGGACTGCCGCGCCCTTCCACGATGGCGTTGGTAGCCAATGTAGTGGAAAGGGCCACCAACCCGATCTCGGCAGGGGAGAAGGAGCGGGCGGCAAGCGCGGCAGCCACTGCCTGCCCAATGCCGATGGCCAGATCGCGGTGGGTGGTCAGTGCCTTGGCATGCGCCAGCACTTTGCCGCTGCTCTGCTCCACCAGCGCGGCATCGGTGTAAGTTCCTCCCGTGTCGATGCCCAGCGTGATGCTCATCACGAATCCAGCTGCCAGGAGGCCCCCTCTTCGCGGATCACACGCTCCAGTATGCGCTCCCGCGTCTCGGTGATCTCGTCCAGCATGGCTTGGCGTGCTGCCTGCGGGTCGTGAGCGCGTAGCGCTTCCACAATGCGGGCGTGGGTGAGGTGCATAGTAGCCCCGGCATGGCGGATGACCATGAAGCGGGCAAGGCGGTCGTGTACATGCCCCAGGAGTTCCGCCAGTTCGCGGTTGCCTGATGCCTCAGCGATGAGGGTGTGGAAGGCGCGGTTCTCGTCAGTGTAGCGTTCGTAGGATTCATCATCGTCGCCGGTGTAGCCAGCGTGGACATGCTCCAAGCGGTCGATCTGCTCATCGGTGATGCGCTCAGCGGCTCGCTCTACGCTCGCCACTTCCAGAATCTCGCGCAGTTCCAATAGGTCACGCAGTTGTTTGAGCGTCAGACGGGTGACAAAGTAGCCGGAGCGGGGACGGATGGTAATCAGCCCTTCTTGGCTGAGCATCTGCAGGGCGTCGCGCACGGGGGTGATACTGGTGCCGTAAGAGTAGGCCAGCTCCTCAATGCTGACGCGCTCGCCCGGCCTGCGGTGGCCCATGATGATCGAGCGACGCAGCTCGCGGTAGAT
>DAOTYL010000364.1:0-1532 GCA_034434955.1 Anaerolineae bacterium
GTGTGCTCTGAGCCTAAACCAATTCAGGCGGGATGTCAAACTCTAAGGGGCTACGTTTATCAGGACCGCGTCGGCGGGTAGTAGGGATTCGTGCCCGCAGCGTGGTGGGTGACGTCCACCACAGCCTGTATCTCCGGTATCGCTTCCTTCAGGGCACGCTCCACGCCCATCACCAAGGTGGCGTTGGCCATGCCGCAACCCTGACAGCCGCCGAACATGCGCACGTACACCACGCCATCGCGCACATCCACCGGTAAAACGGCTCCCCCATGTGCAGCAATGCTGGGGTTCACTTGCTCGATCAGCACCTCGGCCACACGGCGGCCTATGTCATCCGTCCATACCGGATTGGGGTTGTCAATCTGGAAGGCGGAAGCGCCCGCGTCAAAGTTCAGAGTGGCGTCTTCGAGCAAAGGGGCGCTCTCGGCATCCACAAAGACCTTGAAGGGGCCGGTGTCAATGACCAGATCGCCAGCATGCTGCGTCTCGGCGGGGACGGAGTGAATATCGTAGGCGAAGCGGTCAATGCCGCGCCCCAGAATGCGCACACGGATAGCCCATCCCTCCTGACCATGAGAGGTTAGGATTTCAACGATCTTGTTTTGCGCGGCTTCGCTGACGGTGAATATCAAGGTGCCTCCGAATCTGTGGTATGTTAACCAGATTGTAACAGGTGTCCCCGCGCCTGTCTGGTGACTTTCGTCTCCCTTCTGCGTGACAGATGAGCCGATCAACGCGCCAGCGGCGATTGGCCTGCTTGCCCTGGCGTGTAGTAAGGCGTCTTGCCCTCATCGTGGCGGGTCACGTCCACAACGGCCGCGATCTGCGGGACCTGCTGCTTGATCTGGCGCTCGATCCCTTGGCGCAGCGTCACGCCTGCCAGACCACAGCCTTGACAGCCGCCCTGCATACGAATATAGGCGACGTTATCCCTCACATCAACCAACGTCACGCTGCCGCTGTGTATGGCCAAAGCGGGGTTGATCTGTTCAGCGATAACGGCGGCGACGCGGCGGGCTGTCTCGTCGGTCCACACCGGATTGGGGTTGTCGATCTTGAAGCCGCCGCTCCCCAGTCCGCCAAAGTCCACTACTGCACCCTCAAGGTGCGGCGCGCTCTCTGCGTCAATGAAGACGTTGAACCCTTCGCAGGCGATGATCAGGTCATCTGGGCGGCGGGTAGCCTCTTCCACCGTGCGGAACTCGTAGATGAAGCTCTCGGTGTCGCGCCCTGTGATGCGCAGCCGGACGGCAAAGCCTTCCTGTCCTTTGCTACGCAGGATGGCGCGGATTCTCTCTTGTGCGGCTTCGGTAAAGGTCAGCATACTGTCTCTCCTTCAATTTCTGCGCCCCTCTAAAGATTGTACTGCGCAGGGCGCAAAATATCCCGCTGCAAGCGGCATGAAGGGCACGGCTTTTGGCTCGCCTGAGTCGGCATGATACAATCACACACGAGCGCCCACGTTGAGAGGAGCAACTTGAGCACATCCATCTTGGACGGGTTGAACGAACAGCAGCGTGCAGCTGTCACCG
>DAOTYL010000365.1:0-2842 GCA_034434955.1 Anaerolineae bacterium
CACAGCCATCATTCCTCGCCGGCCGGCGGCACCGAGGCGGGCACACTGCTCTGCGCGGCCAGCGCCGAAAGGCCCATCACGCCGCCCAGGTTCATCGTATCCACTGCGCTGGAGGGGACGATCACCAGCGCACCCTTCTCCTTCAGCCCTTCGAAGAGCATGTTCATCGCCCGCAGATGCAGCGCGGTGGGGTTATCCGCATAGGCCAGCGAGGCCTTGCGGAAGCTCTCGGCGATCTGCTCCTCGCTTTGCCCCAGGATGACACGCGCTTGCCGCTCGCGCTCGGCCTGCGCCTGCCGCGACATGGCGTCCTCCAGCGCCTCAGGGATGATGATGTCGCGGATCTCCACGCTCTGCACCGTCACACCCCAGGGCGTGGTACGGGCGTCGATGATGCGTTGGAGTTCCTCATCCATCGCCTGCCGCCCGACGAGGATGGCCGCCAGGTCCATCTGGCCGATGATCTCGCGCAGTGCGGTCTGCGCTGCCCAGGCGATGGCCGTGCGGTAGTCTTCCACCTCTAGGGCGGCCTTCTCAGCATCCCACACCACCCAAAAGAGCACGGCGTCCACGTTGACGGGCACAGTGTCTTTGGTGAGGGCACGTTCGGCGTTGAAGGGCGTCACCATGACGCGGTGGTCGATCCACATGGGAATCTCATCAATGACGGGGATCACCCAGAACAGCCCTGGCCCGAACAGCCCACGAAACTTGCCGTTGCGCAATACAACCGCCTTCTCCCACTGATCGGCTTTGCGCAGCGCGAAGAGGATGTAGAAGCCGACGAGAAGAGCAGCGATGGCAAGCGGAGCGATGAGGCTATCGGGCACGCCCAGCGTGCTGGCGGCGATGCTGCCGGCCACCGTGACAAGCATGATCAGGCTGAAGATGAAAATGGAGAGAGGGCTAACCGCCCGCAGTTTGGTGGCAGGAGGGGCAAAGGACGCAACCTGCTCCTGCTGCTCGCTACTTTTCTGTGCTTTCCTGCGCATTCTGAGGGCTTCCATAGGTCTCTCTATCCTTGTTCACTTGGTGCAGATACTCCTCAAAAGCCGAGGCAATTTCCTCCGGCGTGTAGCCCAGCCCCAGCAGCTCTCGAACAGCGGTCGCCAGGGTGTTGTACAAGGTGGCCTTGCGTGCTGCCTGTAGCGCTTCCTCATCCATGCTCTCGGTGACGTGTGTGCCGATGCCACGCGCCGTCTTGATGAGGCCTGCGCGGTCCAGCTCGGTATAGGCCCGCGCTACCGTGTTGTAATCCACGCGCAGCCGCTCAGCCACTGAGCGGATGGAGGGCAGGCGGTCACCCGGGCGCAGCGCTCCGGCCTTGACCAGCATCTGGACGCGGTTGACGATCTGGACGTAGATCGGCAGGCTGCTGTCCTTATCCACGCTGAACAGATCAGGCCCCCAGTCGGTCAACCTTGCTCCAAATCACTATAGATTTCATTCTTTATAGAATGGTATCACACTATTTTGTGGCTGTCAAGACCCGACCGCAGGACGCGCAACCGCGCCTCGGGGCGGAGAGGCTATGTTAAAGGCCGTGGGGGATATGGCGCACCGTCTTAAAGCGTATATCGCCCGCGCCGACGGTGAACCTGATAGGGGACCTGCGTCACCGCCACGCGGTCAAGCCCCGTCAGCGCCAAGTTGAAGATATAGGCGCTGTTCTGATGCAGGGCCTGCTCCCAGAAGGTGTCCATCGCCAGATGTCCCATCAGCACGTGGACGAAAACGTTGGGGTCCTTTTCTAAGATATCCTCAATATACTCCCGAACCGGCTCGGCCAGTTGGCGGTAGGGCGAGGGGATGATCTCCAGATCGTTCTCGCCGAAGTACTCCTTCCACTTGGCAGCCGTGACCTGCGCCTTTTCCGGATTCACTGCCACGTGGATAGCCCGCCAGGGGTGCCCCAACGATTTGGCGAAGTTAACCAGCCGCACCGTCTCCGCATGGACGTCATCTACCAGAATGAGCGTCTGCACCGGACGGGGCTCTATCCGCACCTCAACGCCGCGCAGGCTGAGCGCCCGGCGCACCTGCTGGTAGTGCTCGTGAATGCGGGAGAACATCAGCACCAGCGCGGGGATGAGCAGTACCACAAACCATGCGCCTGAGGTGAACTTGGTGACGGCAAAAATGATGGCCACGATGCCGGTGCACAGTGCGCCAAAGGCGCTGATGACCATCTTCACCCGCCAGTGGGGATCGTGCCTCATGGTGGCCTCAAGCCCCTGCACCTCTTCCCCCGGCTTGATCTTGCCGATGCGCCAGGAGTGCACCACCATGCCGATCTGGGAGATGGTGAAGCTGAGGAATACGCCAATAGCATACAGCGGGATGAGGGCGGTGGTGCGTGCGCCCATCATGATCACCAGCAGGCTGGCAAAGCTAGCCAGCACTACGATCCCCCAGGAGAAAACCAGCCGCCCGCCGCGGTAGGTGAGCTGGCGGGGCAAATAGCCATCACTGGCCGCCAACGCCGCCAAGCGCGGGAAATCGGCGTAGCTCGTGTTGGCCGCCATGAGCAAGATGAGCGTCGTGCCGGCCAGCGTCAGCAGGTAGAGCGGGCTGCCGTTGCCGTAAATGGAGCGGGCGATCTGCGAGATGATGGTCTCCGTCTCGCTGGGCACGGCTGCGATCTGGTGCGCCAGCAGGGTGAGGCCGAGGAAGATGGTGATCAGGATGCCAGCCATCCACATCAATGTGATAGCAGCATTGCGGCTGCGCGGCTCTTTAAAAGCCGTGATGCCGTTGGAGATGGCCTCAATACCCGTAAGGGCTGTACAACCGCTAGAGAAGGCACGCAGGATCAGGAAGGCCCCCAGCGCATGTGTGGCCG
>DAOTYL010000366.1:0-2532 GCA_034434955.1 Anaerolineae bacterium
ATGTCGTCCCCCTTAAGCCACCGAGGAGCGAGCAAGATGACCGGTGAGAGGGTCTTCATCTCCTACGCCCGCGCCGACCACGAGGACGAGGGCCGTGCGCCGGGTTGCTTTGTGCAGAAGCTCTACCGAGCGTTGCAGGCGGAGGGCTTCGTCCCCTGGCTGGATCACCACGACCTGCCCAGCCGCGGTGCGCCCTTCCCTGCCGAACTGGCCAAGGCGGTGGAGCAATCCCAGCGCTTCATCGCCGTATGCGGGCCAAACTATCCATCTTCCGACTGGGCGCGCGCCGAACGTGGCCACGCCCTGCTGCACTGCCTTGCCATTACCCCCGTGCTGTTTGAGGGCGACCACAAAACCTCCCTCCCTGCCGAGATCGCCACGCTGAACGCAGTGGACATGCGCCGCGACTTTGAGGCCTGCTGGCCCGACCTGCTCAAGCGCTTGCGGCAGGAGGCCGCCATGCCCGGCCCTTTGCGCGGCGACCCTATCCCCCTGCCCCCGCCCAATCCCCTGCCCCGCACGGAGCTGATTGAGCGCATCCGCACCACCATGCGCCCTGAGGACAGCCTGCCGGTGGTGCTCAGCGGGCGGCAGGGTGTCTCGGCGCTGCACGCCCCCTTTGGGCTGGGCAAGACCACGCTGGCCGCCATGACGGCGCTGGACTGCGCCGTGCGCCGCGGCTTCCCCGACGGCGTGGTGTGGATCAGCGTGGGCAAGGAGGCCACCGCCGACGGCCTGCGCAGCAAGATCGGCGCCGCTTTTGGCCTGAGCGCCGAGCAGATGCGCGAGGCGGCGGCCCTGACGGCGCTGCTGCAGGGCAAGGATGCCCTGCTGATCTTTGACGACGTGTGGGATTACCGTGTTGTGGAGGGCTGCCTGGTGCCCGCCCCCCGTGTGCGCTACCTCATCACCACCCGCCAGCCGCGCATCGCTGCCCACCTGAAACTGCCACAGGACAACCGCATTGAGCTGGATTACCTCTCTCCGGAGAAGGGCGCTGAACTCATCGCCCGCAGGTTGGGGCTGGACCCCGCCGCTGACTATCCCCACAAACAAACGCACCTGGAGATCGCCCGTTTGTTGGGCGGGCACATGCAGGCCATCGCCCTGGCTGCAGCGCAGCTAGACCCTGCCAAACACGGCCCGGACTTCGCACCGCAGCTGCTGGAGCGCCTGAGGGAGGCCAAAGCCGAGCAGCCCTTCAAAGACCTCCAGATCGGTGAGGAGCGAGAGGAGAACCTGGAGGCCTCCCTGTCCTTGAGCTACGGTGCGCTTTCCGAGGACCTGCAGCGCCGCTTCCGCCTGTTGGGCGCCTTTTCCGCCGAGGGCACGTTTGACGAGGCGGCTGCCGCAGCAGTGTGGGAAGACGCCGACCCCGATGAGGCACACGACGCGCTGACTGCCCTGTACGGCGAGGGGCTGGTGGGCCGCGCCGGCGAGGGCCGCTATCGGTTGCACGGCATCCTGCACACCTACGCACTGGCGCTGCTGGAGCGAGCAGAGGAGCACGCCGCGGCGCGGGAGCGGCACTTTGCGCACTACGAGCGCCTGCACGGCGACCACAACGCCAACAACGATGAAGACCGCCACCCGCGCATCTCGGAGGATTTTGAGAACGTGCGCCACGCGCTGAACTGGGGCTTTGAGCATGAGCCGCGCCGGGCCTGCGACGTGGCGACTGCGCTGGCGTATTATATGAGCCTGCGCCACCCCTTCACCACGCAGGAGGAGGTGCTGGAGGCGGCGCACCGCGCGGCCGTCAGGATGGGTTATGGTCTCGGCGAGGCCAACACGCTGAAGGCGCTGGGCGATGTGGCCCGGATGCGCAACGCCTACGACGCGGCCGAGGCCTTCTACAACCGCGCCCTGCCGCTCTACGAGCAGATCGGCGACCGCCTGGGGCAGAGCGGCTTGCTGATGAGTCTGGGTGATATGCTTGTCGGGCAGCAGAAGTGGGCGGAGGCTATTCCGTACTATGAGAAGGCGCTGGTCATGGCTCGTGCAATCAGTGCACGGCTTTCTGTTGCCAATATTCTTGTTAATCTGGGACGGGCGCGTTTTGAGCTAGGAGACACGGAAAGCGGTGTGCGTGATATGCGTGAGGCGGCAGTGCTCTTTGCGGCGGTGCAGAATCCGCGCTGGTCGTTGATAGCCTATTCGCGGCTTGCTGATATGCTGGATCGCATGGGTCGCCACGACGAGGCTGAGCAGGTTAGGAAGGAACATCTATCCTAATTGCGGTGCGTCCAGAACACTGAGCAGGCTGCTGGAAGGTGAGAAGGTGGGGAGCATCGCGCCGCAGGTGGAGGGTCTGTATGCCGCCTGCTGGGCGCGCATCGTGGAGGGTATCAGGGGCGGCGGTTAGCCGGTTGGGCCTAAACCCCAATCCCCATCGCCCGCAGGTCGCGCTTGACCTCTTCGTACATCTGCTGCCAGGCCGGCAACGGTCCCTGACAGGCCACCGATTCTGTGTTATCCTTGCGGCGGGAAAACGGTCGCAAGGACGGGAACCCTATGAGCAGCCCCCGCTGG
>DAOTYL010000367.1:0-2356 GCA_034434955.1 Anaerolineae bacterium
TACAGCATTCTAACAGGCAACCAGACCAATCACTTGCGCGTAGAGCTGGATGACGGTCAGCTGCGCTTTCTGGTGAACGGCGTGCCCGTCGCACAGGTAAAGGAGCTGACCTATACTAAGGGGTTAGTCGGGCTGATCGGTGAGAGCGGGCCATACGGGGGGCTAGAAGCGGCCTTTGACAACCTACACGTCGTTGAGGAGGCGCAAGAATAGCCGCTGACTCGCCTCCAAAGGGTAGAGTATGTACACTTCTGGCAGATCGGCGCCCCACACCGCGCTGTTAAGGGGATAACAGACATATGGAGCAGCTCGTCGGCAAACAGCTGGGCAATTATCAGATCGTAGAGCTGATCGGGCGAGGCGGCATGGCCGCTGTTTACAAGGGCTATCAGCCCTCCATGAACCGCCATGTCGCCATCAAAGTCATGTCGCCGCAGTACAGCAGCGACCGCGCCTTTGTCCAGCGCTTCCAGAATGAGGCGCAGCTGATCGCCCAATTGGAGCACGCCCACATCCTGCCTGTCTATGACTTCGGTCAGCAGGAAGGAATGCTCTACATTGTCATGCGCTATCTGCCTACCGGCACACTGGAGGACCGCATCCCTCCGCAAGGGATGCCATTTGATGAAGTCCTGCATATCCTCAAGCAGGTTGCCAGTGCGTTGGATTACGCTCACAGCCGGGGCGTCATCCATCGCGACCTCAAACCGGCCAACGTGCTCATTGACGCACAGGGAAACACCTTCCTCAGCGATTTCGGCATCGCCAAGACGACGGAGCAGGAAGCCAGCCTAACAGGGACGGGTAACGTTATCGGCACGCCGAACTATATGTCACCGGAACAAGGGCTGGGCGAAAAGGTTGACGCACGCAGCGACATCTATGCGCTGGGTGTGATGCTCTTTGAGATGCTCACCGGGCAGGTGCCTTTCAGCGGCGAGAATCCTATGGTTGTCATGCTGCGCCATGTGCATGATATGCCACCCGACCCTGCTGACCTCAGGCCTGATATTCCCTCTGCTGTTTCTCGTGTAGTGCTGCGGGCGCTAGCCAAGAACCCTGATGAGCGCTACCAAACTGCTGGCGAATTGGCGCAGGCGCTGGAGCGGGCGTTGGGCAGCGCAGCGGTGCCACCTCCGGAGACCATGCCGCTAACCGCCGCCACCCGACCTATCGCCGGCCCGGCGGCGACCATGCCCTCGCCGGTCTCTGCTACGCCGCAGCCAGAGACCGCTGTTCCAGGCCAGATCGCCCCACCAACGGCGCCCGCAGGGCCGCCTGTGGTGGGCACCCCTCCCACTCAAGTCGCTGCAATCCCTGCCCTCGGCGAGGTCACGATCGAACTGAATGCCCTCTCTGCATGGTTGGCCAAACGCGAGGCGCTAGGAGTGTGGATTCAGGCGCTGGCATTGAGCGGCGCCACCTGGTTGATCCTCCAACGGCTGACACGGGGAGCGGCTATCGAGACAGCATTGCTTTCGCTGATCCCCGGTGTGCTGCTCTACGGCCTACTGCGTGCGCCAACGGTGGGAGCGCTGCTGAGCTTCATCCTGATCCTCCCACCGTTGATGGCCCATGCGCCGGGGCTGGCTCTGATCTGGGTAGGGCTTATTTTGGTGGCCGGCTCGCGCCTGAACTCACGCGAGATGATGCTCACGCTGGTCACGCTGGTTGTCGCTGGAACGCCGCTGGGGTGGGGATTAGCGCTGCTGGCCCCCTGGTGGCTGCGCGCGCGTCGCACGGTGCTGCCGCTAGCGCTTGGAGCGGCGCTGGCGATGCTTTTCGCCCTCACTCTCCACTGGCCCAACGCAAGCGGACTGCTACCCATTATCCCCATCCTTCCTGCTGCGCAGCGGAGCATACTGTTTGGCCCCTTCGATACCACTTACCTCGGCCTTTTTGAGGACCTGCGCATTTGGGCCAATTGGGGCAACGGCCCGCTGCTGTGGGAGACCATCCGCAACACGTTTGGGGTGGTGGGGCGTACCTTAGTCGTCACCGAGGGTCGTCCGTTGGTGGCTGCTGCTGCTTGGGCGTTGGCCGCGGTGATGAGCATCTCCAATGGACGCGTAAACTCCCCCTTCCTGCGTGCGCTGGGACTGCCGCTGGGCTATGGAGTGCTGCTGGGTGCTCATTTACTGAACCGCCCTGAAGCGTTGGGCAGAGTTCCACTACTTGCTATCTTGTTAACACTTGTCGGATTAGTGTTGGCCTTCCTGCTGACGCAGTGGCCGCTGCAGGCCGATCCGGCTAAAGGTAACACGGCGGGGACGGTGCTGCGCCTCCTGCGGCAGTCGCTGGGAGCGCTGTACATGGCGCTTGGTGTCGCCTTCTTTGCCCGCCTCCTCGCCGATTC
>DAOTYL010000368.1:0-2435 GCA_034434955.1 Anaerolineae bacterium
CAGCGCCGCCAATGCCTCCGCCCGCGCCCACTTCTCCCATATCCCCCGCGCCACATCCAGCGCCTCCCCCAGCACGGCCTCCCGCTGCCCCTCCGGCAGCCGCTCTGCCAGCGCCGCCAACACCCACGCCCGCTCCCACTCCTCCCATATCCCCCGCGCCACATCCAGCGCCTCCCCCAGCAGCGCCTTGGGCAGGTGCGGCGCCAGCCCCGCCAGCACCTCCGCCCGCTCACCTTCCTTCTCTATCCCCTGTGCCGCCGCCAGCGCCGCTTCGGCCGCTTCCTCCCGTTCGGCGGCGCCGAGCTTCCCCGTCCCCAGCAGCAGGCGGTATAGCTCCGCGCGCTGCTCAGCCCCGGGCACGTTGGCCGCTACGTCCAACGCCCGCCGCGCCGTCCAAAGGCCCACCTCCACAGCACGCGCCACCAACAGCGGCGGGTAGCTGGCGCTCAGGCTGTTCAGGCTGGTGCGGATGAGGGCATAGCGCACGCAGTCGGCCAGCGCACGGGGTTCCTCCTCTGCCTCGGCTTGGCGCAGCGCCTCGGCGTGGGCCGGCCCCCAGGCGGCCATCAGGTCGGCGATGTAGCCTCCGTAGGCGCCGTCAGCGGCGGCCAGCCGTGCTTGCAGCCAGCGGTCGTCGGCAAAGAGCGCCGCCAGCGCCCCCTCCTGCCCCGCGCCCTTGAGGTGATAGGCCAGATGATCGTAGAGGTAGCCGTCATCGGGCACCTCGTGCCACGGGGCACGGTTCGGGTTGTAGGCGGCCAACAACGCAGCATGGGCCTGCGCCGAGCGGCCGTCCAGCCGTTCCAGCAGGTAGGCGCGCAGCACGTCATGGAAGCGGAAGAACAATCCCCGCTCTGGCTGCGCTTCATCTGCCCGCAGGGTGAGGAACGGCCCATCAAAGCGGCGCAGCAGCTTCTCTCCCCGCACCTCGCCCAACGCGCCTGTGTGGCCCCACAGGCGATAGGCCAGCGCCTCGGGGATGGGCGTATCGTCGGGGAAGATGGCCAGTTCAAACAGACGCGCCTGCTCGCTTTCTTCAAAGCGCCGCAGGCTGATGGCCATGGTGGCGTTGAGGGCGCGGTGACGGTCGCCTTCGCTCCCCTCACGGTCAAGCGCCGTGAAGCCCTCTTCATCCAGCAAGTGGTTGACGCGCTGCAGGGCGGCGCTCAGCGTGCGCCCCCGCGCTGCTTCCTCCCTGAGGTTCAAGCCTGCCAGCCGCAGCAGCAGCGGCCACTCGCCCAGCCGCGCCGCCAGCGCGGCGATCTCGTCGCGCTCCGCCTCGCCCACCTCACGCCGGCCCTCGGGCAACCAGTTGATGATGAGGCGGACGGCCTCGTCCGATTCCATCTCCCGCACTACGGTGATGTCGTCGGGGTCGGTCAGTTCCGTTGCGATGTCAAACTCGCGCGTGGTAAATAGCCAGGCCCGCGCGCCCTTGTAAGGCCGCTGGGGGTCTTCGGGCGTGCGGAGGAGCCGCTCGGGCAGCGCAGCGTGCCACACGTCATCCACCACGATCAGGCAGTCACGCTCGGCAAGGCGTTCGTGCAGGTTGCGCAGCGCGTCCTCCAGAGTCGTGGCCTCTGTGCCCCCCAACGCCCGCACGGCGCGGTTCGCTTCCCGCAGGAGCTTCGTCTCATCGGCGCTCTCGCCTAGCGTAAGCCACAGGATGCCGTCCTTGTAGGCCTCAATAACGGCGGGGTTGCGGCATACAGCCTGTGCAAGCAGGGATTTGCCGAAGCCAGCATGGCCCACCAGCACCAGCCGCGCCGTGCGGGGGCTGAGGGCATCCTCGGCCAGCAGGCGTGCCAGCAGTTGCTGTTCCAGTCCGGGGCGTGGGACGTACTGCTCCGGTAGCGGTTCCACCATCACCGGAACCGGCCGCCGCGGCGGGGGGTTATGCAGCGTCTCCAGCAGCCGCGCCCAGTGGGCAGGGTAGTCGGGGTTGGCCTCGTCCAGCACCAATACATCCAAGCGGCTCAGCCAGCGAGGCACCAGTTTGCGGCCCGCCGCGTCCACGCGCTCAAAGATGTTGCTCTCGGCTACCACCGGCACAATGGGTGTGCCGACCCGTCGGGCATACAGCCACTCGTCGCGCACCACCTGTGAGCGCAACGCTTCCTCGGTAAAAACAAGCACCATAGCCCGCGAGCCTTCGATGGCAGCGGTGATGTTCTGCCACCAGCCCTCGCCGGCTGTCTCGCTCACGACATCCTGCCAGAGAGGGAACCCCTCCGCCTCCAGCTTCTCACGTAGGCGGTGGGCAAACTCCCGCCCATCCTTGTGCGAATAGGAAAGGAAGACCGGCTTGCCCGCTTGCTCCGCTCCGCTGCTGCCCGTCCTCGCCAGCATGGCACCTACTCCTTCTGCCACAGGGCTATGTGGTTTATCAGCACCGACGCATGAGGCTATAGACCCTATTAAACAATGCCCTCGCA
>DAOTYL010000369.1:0-2458 GCA_034434955.1 Anaerolineae bacterium
GGCGGATGCGCTCCTCATCGCACGCTTTAGCAGCAGCGAGCAGGTCCTCTAAGAGGGCATCAAACCGCTCACCCGGCCCGCTATCCTTGCGGACCATGAAGATTTTCTCATGTTGTGTGGCTACCGTTCCCTCTTCGGCGGTGAGGACCTCCTCGTATAGTTTTTCGCCCCTCCGCAACCCAGTGAACTCGATGGGGATGTCAACTTCCGGCTCTAGGCCGGAGAGGGTGATCAAGTCACGTGCGAGGTCGACAATGCGCACCGGCTCACCCATATCCAGAACGTAGACAGCGCCGTTCTCTCCTAACCCTGCTGCCTGAAGCACCAATTGCACGGCTTCAGAGGTGCTCATAAAGTAACGCGTCATCTCGGGATGGGTCACCGTAACCGGGCCACCGCGGCGAATCTGTTCTCTGAAGATCGGCACCACGCTGCCCCGACTGCCCAGCACATTGCCGAAGCGCACCGAAACGAAGCATTCTCCTCTCCCCGCCCGCTGGACGGCGGCTTGCTCAACCAAATATTCGGCCACACGCTTAGAGGCGCCCATCACCGAGACGGGATTGACGGCTTTATCTGTTGAGATGTTGACGAAGCGCTCCACACCATACTGGATCGCCATCTCCAGCACGTTGCGTGTGCCAAGGACGTTGTTGAAAACGGCTTCATCGGGATCGGCCTCCATCATTGGCACATGCTTGTGCGCTGCCGCATGAAAGACGACCTGTGGGCGGTAGCGGCTGAAAACATGCTCCATCTTGTGCTTGCGCTGGATATCCGCCACAACAGTATGGAACTTGAGGTCGGGGCACTCACATCTCAGGTTGCGCTCAAACAAATACAGGTTGCTCTCATCGCGGTCTAATAGGATCACGCACTGCGGATGGAAGCGGGCGACCTGACGCACGATCTCTGAGCCGATGGAGCCAGCAGCGCCGGTCACCAGCACCACACGGTCACGCAGATAGGCTGCAATCTGCCCAAGATCAAGGTGAACAGCATCACGGCGCAAGAGGTCCTCAAGGTCCACCTCGCGGATATGCGAGATAGTCACCCGACCACTCAGAATTTCGTGCATGCCGGGGATAATGCGATACGGCACCCTAGCCTCGCGAGCGAGGGCCACTACACGGCGGATAACCTGACCGGAGGCAGAGGGCATAGCGATCAGGACCTCGTGAGGCCGCACTTTCGCTACTACACGGGGCAGGTCATCCACAGTCCCAAGGACAGGAAGTCCGAGAACGAGCGAGCGCTGCTTGCCTTCATCGTCGTCAAGGAAAGCAATCGGCTTTAGCCCGGCCTCAGGGTGGCGTTGCATCTCGCGGACGATCAGGGCGCCGGCCTCTCCCGCGCCGACAACGAGCACGCCGCGCGAATTGCCCTCTGCAGTGCGCGCTTTCGTGCGCTCATGCAGGGAGCGTAACCCCAGCCGCACCGTAGCGAGCATCCCCAATCCCAGGGTGCCATCCAGAAAGGGAACACTACGCGGGATGGAGACCATCGGGCTAAGCAGGAAGGTTGCTGCGAGTAGGATCAGCGTGACAGTAGCAGTTGCCCGCAGCAGGGCGTATAGATCGCGTACCCCGACAGAGCGCCAGGACTGCCGGTGTAGGGAGAAGAAGCGCACGGCAGCAGCTTTGATGGCGGAGCCCAGCGCCATGTAAATCAGAATTGCTGCGCCCTGCTGGAGCACTCCCAGCTCCAGACGTAGCGCAAATGCCAGGGGCGCGGCCAGCGTCCAGAGGCCCCAGTCGGCCAGATACTTGATAAGCAGATAATTGCGACTAGCAAACCGATTGAAAGCCGCTATCAATCGGTAACCCATACGATCCTTCTCATGCGTTGGCTGGCCAGAAGGTTAGGAAGATATGTCCTGCTGGAACTGCGCCCCGCCATTCGGATTGCGAAAGATAAGATGTTAGTCCCTGTGATGGCAATCATACCGTAGCCTGCTTCATCTTGCCTAGCATTACCTAGCACTTTTTCAAGATTGTAATGAGACCAGCGGCTTGCTGCCCTCTTGCTCCGTTGGCAGAAGCATAGCAGATACCCACGCCGAAGTAAGAGGAAAATCATCCTAATTTCCTCCATATTCACAAATTTTTCATGAATTTAACGCCAAAATCCCTTCCTCTCGCCAGTCTTGAAGAGTAGAATATAGATAACGAAAGCATAACAATGCACTAATTCGTTATCTCTCTAGGTCTCTAAGCAAGGATGGACATAGCATGAAGAAGTTTGTCGCTGTACCTGTAGTACTTCTCCTATCCCTTATTCTCGCTGTAGCAGCTACTGCAAGCACAAGCAGCAACGTGACCATCGTTAGTCAGCCCGGCATTACCGCCTACGGCCCCTTAGATCACTATGCCCCTCCAGGTAGCCCCGACTGGGGTGCGCCGACCACCGCTGTGGAAACATGGGTACATCCTAGCTGGGCAGCACAGGTCTCTGTGCC
>DAOTYL010000370.1:0-2532 GCA_034434955.1 Anaerolineae bacterium
AAGAGGTACACCGGTGCGGACATCAGCGCCCCGGCCTCGCGCACACCGCGCAGGTTGGCCAGCGTGATCACGAGCAGCAGCGCCAGCGCCAGCGCCGTGCGGTGTGGCCAGAGCTGAGGAAAGGCCGAGGCTGCCGCCGCCACGCCTGCCGTCAGGCTGACGGAAGCGTTGAGCACGTAGTTGAGCATGAGGGCAGCGGCTGCCAGCAGGCCGGGGATCTCGCCGAGGTTCTCGCGGGCGACGGTGTATGACCCCCCGCCGTGAGGATAGGCGCTGATCGTCTGCATGTAGGAGACTGCCACCATGCCCAGCAGCACGACGATCACGAGCGCAATGCGCCACGAATAGACCAGCCCGGCGGCCCCCGCTGCCGCCAGCCCGAGGAAAATCTCCTGATTGGCATAAGCGATGGAGGCCAGCGCATCGGGCGAGAGAGCGGCCAGAGCCTGCACCTTGCTGAGGCGCTCCACCGCTGCCCGTTGGGTGGGCAGCGGTGGGCCGATCAACCATTCGCGGATGCTATGCACAGCACATCGCCTTAGCGGAAGATTAGTGGCCTCACCCCTTGCTCTCCCTCTCTGCGGGGTGGAGAGAGAAGGGGTGAGGTTTGTTTTACAGAGTATATCTCACCCGTTCGGATGCATTCTCTGCCCGGGGCGGGAACTTCACCCCCAACAGCCCCTACTGCGTCAGCACCGGCAGGGCGCTGAGCGGCACGTCAATCGTCACCGCACCGCTGCCCACCCAGCCGACCGTGCCATCGGGCAGGCGCACCTTGAACCACGCGCCGCTGGCATCGCGCCCCAGCAAGGGCAGGCGGGCATCGCGGCGCACGGTGGTCAGGACAGCAGCGGAGAGGCTTGGCGCGTTGCGCACATTCACCACGAAGAGGGTGACAGTAGCCGTGCCGAAGGTATCAATGGGCGTGTAGGGAGCCAGCGGCAGGCTGGCAAGCCGCACGGAGGTGCTGATCAGCGCGGAGCTGATCCAACCCTGTACGCCCGTCGGCGTGCTGACGTACACCCACGAGGCGCTCTCGTTGCGTCCCAACAACGTCAGCGTCGTCCCGCGCAGCACCGAGGTGATAAGCGGGTAGGAGCTGTTGGGGCCGGTGCGGATGCTCGCCGCCGCCGCGCTGACCGTCGCCGTGCCCGGCGCAGCGCCCGGCGCCCCACTGCCGATGAAGCCGGGCAGCCACTGGAGCGCATCTACACCCACGGGCGCTTTGCTATCATCCACTATCGGCAGCGCCGGAACGCTGACAGCAGTGCTCACCCACACCGCCTCGATCCAGCCCAGCGCCCTTTCATGGAACAGGATGTACAGCCAGCTGCCGTTGGCGTTGCGCCCCAGCAGCTTCACCTGCTCATTCAGGTTGACCCACGCCACAACGCCGTGCTCCTTGCTGGCGCCGGTGTGGGTGCTGGCCGTCCCCGTGTTGATCGTCCCCACGCCCGCCCGATCCGGAGATAGCGGCAGGCCGAACGCACCGGGGGCCGTCGGCAGGCCACCCGCCAGAGGCAGGGCGAAGAGGTCGCTGCCCGGGATGAGCAGGCCGGAGGCCACCCAACCGATGGTGTTGTTGCGCACCCGCGCCTGCACCCACGATGCGTCGGCGTTGCGGGCAATGAGGCCGATCGGTTCGTTCGTCGCCAGTGTGAGGATGATGGGGAAATCCAACCCGGGTCCGCTGCGCAGGTTGGCAGGCCGTGCCACAAAGGCCCACGCTTCGGCTTGCGCCTCAACCGGCAGCGTGCTGAAGGGTGTGCCGGAGGAGAGGTAGAAGGTAGTCACCCAGCCGACCGTCCCGTTGGGCAGCTGCACCTTCACCCACGAACTGGCCGAGTCGCGTGCCAGCAGGGTCAGTACCGTGCCTTTGGCCACTGTTGTGATCACGGGATAGCCCGGACTAGGCCCAGCACGCACGTTGAGCACACTCGCCGTGACCGTTGCGGTGGGAGTTTGGGCAGCGACGTGCCGCGCCGGAAGGGCCAGCAAACCCGCCAAGATCAGAACGGCGGCCAGCAGAACGAAAGCGGCAGAACGAAAGCGATGAGCAGTCTCCGTCGTGTTCATCATTAGGCCCCCTATCCCTTGAACTGAAAGGCTAGATTGCGCCCCAACGTTGCTTACCGAGCGCTCAGTCGGTCAACGTCCACTCGAAAGCCGTCTCAATGACAACATCTCTCTGTTCCCAATAGGATGTCTCATCGCAGCCCTCGGCGCGTAGATCATACGTGCCCGGTGCTATTGAGACGGTCTGCCGTTGCCCACTCCCAAGGACCGTCCCCTCTGCGAAGAGGTTGACGCCCCACACGGTGTCTTCTACGGCGGAAGCGTAGAGGCTGCAGATCTCGTAGCTACTGTTGTTGATGACCGTCAGCGTTGATGTCGGATCGCGGACGGTCCAGCTCATACTGCCCACAAGCTGCACACCGTAGTGCACGCTCATCACGTTTTGATCGCAATCCAGGGCGCGGTAATCGTACTGACCGCCTGGGATACCCTGAAAGAGGAACGAGGTGCCGCTGT